>JBICIB010000167.1:0-2954 GCA_043101415.1 Planctomycetota bacterium JB042
GGGTCCCGGTCCGCGAGCCAGGCGTCGAAGTGGGCGCGGAACGCCTGCGAGTACAGTCCGTCCACGTCTCCCGTCCATCCGACGTCTGCGCGAAGTTGGAGCTCTTCGACGAAGGCGCTGACGGCGAGACCGGTCGGAGCTCCCCACTCGGCGCCGACGGTCAGGCGTGGGATCCAGAACCCCGCGTCCAGCGCGATCTCCTGCACCGTCCGCAGCGCCTGTCGCTCGAACTCCACGGCCGCGACCTCGCGCACGGCCGCCTCGCACTCGACCATCGAGTCGACCAGGTACGCGAAGTGGAGCGCCTGGACCAGGGCCTCGCGGTCGCGCCCCTCTTCCCCCTCGACCTCCGCCACGACAGACCAGGCGAGCCCTTGGAGCGCCGTGAATGGGACGCCTAGCGAGTAGGTCCCGCCGCCCTCCTCCGGCCAGTCCGCCGCGTAGGACGGGTCGGCGCGCACCGCGGCAAGCAATGCGACGAGCGGCGCGACGTCCTCGGGACTCCAGCGCCCGTCCACCCGCCCGCCGGTCAGCGTGCCGAGCAGGCGCTCCGCCGTGACCGCGTGCGGCTCCGGGAGGTAGACCCGGGCCGCGCGAAGGTGCCAGAGGCTCCGAAGGAAGTCACCGACGTCGATGACGAACGCGAGCCCCTCCGGGTCCAACGCCTCGAGCCAAGCGTCGTGCAGTCCCATCAAGTGGATGTACAGCTCGGGAGTCAGGACCCCGTCGGGGCGATCGATCCCGGCGTCGTCGAGCCCCCACTCGGCTTGTGACGTCACCTCGCGGATCGCGACCCGCACGCCGGCCTCCGTCGCGTCGTCCCAGCCGCCGGGGACGTCGTCGATCGAGACATCGGCGTCGAAGTAGTCGATCAGGAAGCGCCGGACGACCGCCTGGTAGTTCGTGAGGAGCTCCTCGGGCAAGCGTTCCGGCAGCGGGGCGAGCGCCGCGTTCTCCTCGAGGATCATCAACGTCCCACGTAGCCACATCGCGGCAGTCGGTCGCTCTGCGTCGTCGAGCGACTGCGCGATCGTCAACAGCTGCGCCGCGACGCCGTCGGGGTCATCACGATACGCCTGCGCGAGTCGGTCGAGCTCGAGTTCGAGACGTTCCTGCCGCTCGACGAGCGACGCCTCGGCGCCCGCCAGCGCCAGCTTGAAGACGTCGTGAGTGGAGGTTTCGACCAGCCCCTGCGTAGCCGACGCCTCGAGGTCCGCGCGCAACGAGGCGACTCGATCGCGCGAGCTGGCGACGTCCGCCCACCGCTCGACTAGGCGCGGGCCGTCGACGTCCTGCGCCGTCGTCGTCGCGGAGCCGATGACACAGAGGAGTAGGGCGACGCCCCCGACGAAGGTGCCGATCATGGCGCGACTTGCAACGCGCGGATCGCGCTGATGTTCTGGAGCTTCGCGATCGAGACTCTCAACAGGTGGACCTCCCGCTCGATCCGCAAGGTCTCCTCGACGAGCTCCTTGGGCGGGATTTCTCCCGCTCGCTCATTCAGCTCCTTCGCGTCTTCGTCGAGGCGCTTCGCCGTCGCGTGCTTCTCGTCGATCACCGCGAGCAGGTCGCCCCGGCCATCGCTGGCCTCCAGGATCTCCTGGCGAAGCTCGGTGAGGTCGTCGTCGAGACCGCCGAGGGTGGCCCGGTGACCGTCGACCGTCGCACGGAGCGTGTCGCGGGTCGCGAGGCGTCCGTCGAGCCGCGCCCGTTCACCTTCGACGTGTGCGTTCAGACGGTCCCGCCCCCAGAGCAGGTCACCCCAGCCGACCTTCGCCGGGTCAGTCTCGTTCGTCGTGCATGCGCCGAGCGGGAGACACGTGAGAACGGCCCCGACCAGGGTCCGCGACGCTCGTCCGATCATCGCGCCGCCAGGATCTCGCGCTGGGCGATCAGGTCGTACTCGTGATTCGTGATCTTCAGGAGGGTCCCCTGTAGGCCATCGCGGCGACGCGCCAGCTGGTCCCGACGGCCGCGGACGTCGTCCGCTTCGGGGTACACGTCGATGAGATCGTTCGCGAACGCGATGTCGTCGTTCAAGCGCCCGATGAACTGTTCTGCGGCCAGCTTGGCGCCCTCGGCCTTCCTCAGGGACTCCTGGACGAGCTCGAGGCTCCGCTGGTCGTCCTCAGCGTTCGCGATGTCGAGGCGTCGCTGCTCGATGTCGCCCTGCAAGCGCTCGCTCTCCGCCTCGAGCGTCGCGATCTCGGAGTCCGCATCGCGGATGGAGTCTTCGATCCTCGCGAGCTCGTCCGCGTAGTTCTCGCGCTCGTCGGCGACGGCGCCACCGACCGCGTAGCCGACCGCCGCGCCGACGCCTCCGCCGATGACCGCACCGATCGCCACCCCCTCGCCGTCCGAGATGCTGTCGCTGTCGTCGGCGATCTGCTTGCCGATCACGCCACCGACCACCGCCCCCACCGCCGCGCCGCCGATGGTACCGGCTTGGACATCGCCCGACTGGGCGTCATCCACGCTCGAGTCCCCGCCGGTCAACCCCTTCAACTTGTCGAGCTGAGTGCTCGAGCAACCGCCGACGAAAACGGACAGGAGGACGACGAACCGAACTGAGCGAGTGAACATTTAAGCCCCTTCTCGGGATCGACCGATCCTTGAGAGTATCTCACGCCGTCCCACATCAGCAAGCCCCGCACCTGCGCGTGGCACTCGCGTGCCGTGGTCGAAGGACCACGCGGAAACGACGTCGAGGGCACCCCAAGAAAAAGAGCGCGACCGGGGAAGCCCCCGTCTCGTTCTCGAATGGTCGGGCCGACCAGTACTTGAGGTTCTCCTGACCCGATCCGACGCCCCCTACGAGGGTCGCGCCGGGCATGCGATAGGGGACCAGGATGAATGCAGGCTCCGGCTCAGGACTCGGAGCACGGCCGCCCTGCCCCTCGCCGTCCCCGTCACCAACTCGCTTCACTCGAACAGGTTAGGTGTCAAGGGACGCG
>JBICIB010000168.1:0-3119 GCA_043101415.1 Planctomycetota bacterium JB042
CCCGCGCCGCCCGCTCGACCTCCGCGGCGGACCCCCTCGGTCAGGGGAAGTAGATGCCGCCCGGCGCGCCGAGCTGCTCGGGGAAGCCGAACAGCGCCAGGCCCGGGTCGTACGCCTGCGCGATCAGGAGGTTCGACAGGACCGAGTGCGAGAGGGTCCCCTGGAGGGTCGCCACGCCGTTCGAGTCGCTCGGCACCATGAACACGAGGTTCCACGCCACGGGGAACGGGTAGATCTGCGGGAACGCCTTCCCCGCGACGTACGTCGACGTCGGGCGGCCGCCGGGCGATGTGAGGTGGACGTCGATCAGCACGAGCACCGACGAGTCCGGGACGCAGTTGCCGATGTTCCACTCGATGTGGGTCTCGGCCGGGTAGTTCACCTCGTCGTCCGGGACCTCGATCGTCAGCGCCCGGCCGTAGTCCTCGCGGATCGTCAGCGCGTCGACGCCGCCGGTGATCGAGCCGAGCCCGAGGTTCCCCGGGTTCTGGACCGGCGTGGCGAGCGGGAACCCGAAGTTCCCCGTGGCGAACGAGCCGCCGTTCGCCGTGGTCAGGATCGTGGCGCCGAGGTTCTCGCCCGAGAAGTAGAGGTTCGGGTGGTTCTGGCCGTCCCGCCCGACGAACGTCCCCCCCATCAGGTCGACCTCGAGGCAGGTGAGGTCGTCCACGGTCGACGCGAACGTCAGCCCGGACTGGGCGACCATCGCGTCGACGTCCGACTCGTCGAGGATCACCACGGCGGAGCCGGCCGCGAGGGACGTCACCTCGCCGAACGACCCGTAGGTGATCGCGGAGGCGGGGAGGAGGACGACGCCGCCGTCGGCGACCGGCGTCCCGTTCACGACCTCGTCCTCCGCGAACGACAGGAAGAGGTTCCCCTGGATGTCCTGCGCGAACGCGTCGACGTCGAGATCCTGCGCGACGTCGCCGATCGCGGCGCGGATCTGCCCCTCGCGGAGCATGCGCTGGATCGAGTCGCCCGCCGGCCCGCCGGGGAGGAACCGGAAGACGTCGCCGTCGAGCGCGATGTCGAAGTCCTCGGAGGTCGAGAAGACGTAGCGGTAGACCGTCCGCAGGGTCGTCGGCTCGGCCGGGTTGCGCAGGATCTGGACCGCGTCGATCGCGCCGACGAAGTTCTCCGCGAAGTCGCCGTCGCCGTCCTCGTCGCCCATCATCACGTTGTAGACCGGGTTCGCCTGGATCTTCTCGGCCGAGAGGTTCACGAACGGCGCGAAGTGCACGAGGTCGGTCGGCTTCATGTCGGCGAGGGACGTCCCGCTCGATCCGGAGAACGAGGTCGCCGCGTCGTTGACGGAGAAGACGACCGCGGTCGTCCCCGGCACGATCTGCGCGGACGCGAGGCCGGACGTGAGGAACAGGATCGGAGCGAGAACGGACGAGGGACGGAAGGCCATGGCACTCCCCGGGTGTCGGTTTCGATTCGGTCACCGCCCGCGCGACCGGGGACCGCTCGCCCCCTCGCCGCCCGGACACCTGGCGCATCACCGGCACGTGTCCCGCCGCTCCCCGCCGTGGAGCGGCGCGTCCCCGGTGAGGCCGACGCACGGAGGTGAGACGTCGCTTCCTCCTCCGTGGTTCGGAGCGTATCAATCGATCGACCTCGATTCGACGGGGCGAACACCCGTGTCGGTCGCGCCGCACGAACGAACCGGATCGCGGACGGACCCGGCCCCTCCCGGGAGCCGGCGAAGCCGTAAAGGGCGCGTCAAGGGAGAGTTCGAATCGCGTCGGGGAGCGCCGCCGGCCGCGACGGGCGAAGGGCGCGTGGTACACTTCGTCTCGGTCCAGCCCACCGCCACCCCCCGCCGTCCGGAGCCCCGCCGCATGGTCGCCCGTCTCGTCTCGCTCGTCCTCCTCGTCACGGCGGCGTTCGCGCCGGCCGCCCTCGCCACGGAGCGGCTCCGCGTCGTCACCTTCAACGTGAAGGACGTCGGGTCGAACGGCTCCTCGCAGCAGAACGCGCTGAAGGCGGTCCTGTCGAGGATCGACGCCGACGTCTGCCTCCTCCAGGAGGTCGACGTCGTCGAGGCCGGCCTCGTCCCGTCGTTCGGCGCGTCGATCGGCTACCCGTACTTCAAGAACTCCGGCACCAGCGGCACGCTGAGCGGCGGCCTGATGGTGGCCGTCCTCTCCCGCCACCCGATCGTCTCGTCGGTCTCGTGGAGCGCGGCCATGGCGAGCGGCGACCCGACGGCGAACGACATCACGCGGAACCTGCTGCAGGTGACGATCGACGTCCCGGACGCGTGCGACCCGGTCGTCCTGTTCACGTTCCACCTGAAGGCGAGCGGCGGGAGCACGAACGAGTTCCGCCGCGCGATCGAGCTCCTCCGCCTGAAGAAGGTGGTCGAGACGTACGTGGCGGCGCACCCGACCCATCACGTGATCCTCGGCGGCGACTTCAACGAGGACCTCGGCGACGCGCCGTTCGGCCAGTCGTTCTCCTCGCTCCCGTCGGGGCTGCCGCAGACGTTCAAGCTCGGGAACGACGTCCAGTTCCCCGTCACGTACGACCCGTTCCAGACCGTCCAGTCGATCGGCGGGCTCGGCCTCGCGGTCGTCGACGCGACGCAGGAGGACTCGACCGGCCAGTACGCGACGTTCCAGTCCGGCGGGGCGCGGCTCGACTACCTCTTCCGGCGGCCGCTCGCCCTCCCGACGCTCGGGGACGAGGTCTACTCGTCGTTCGTCGACAACGGCGTCGACGACGCTCCGACCGGGCAATGGCTCTGGAAGACCGGCGCGCCGCCCCCCTCGAACGCCGTCTCGACCGCGTCCGACCACTACCCGGTCTTCGCGGACCTCCTGCTCGAGAGCTGCGCCGGCGTCCGCTACGGCTTCGGCTCCGCGGGGGCCCACCTCCTCACCGCCCGGGCCGGGATCACCGGCGACGGCGCGGTCGGCGACGCGGCGTTCGGGCTGAAGGCGGTCTACACGCCTCCGCACGCGTCGTGCCTCCTCGTGCTCGGCATGTTCAAGCTGAGCCCGCCGTTCGGCCTGAGCCTGAACCCGTACGTGCCGGGCGCGTTCCTCCACGTCAGCCCGGTCTCGCTCTACGGGATCTTCCCCGTGACGGCGGACTCCGCCGGGCGCGCC
>JBICIB010000169.1:0-4014 GCA_043101415.1 Planctomycetota bacterium JB042
CTCGACGCGGGTCGACCACTTCGTGGTCCGGCCGCGCGGCTCGACGGTGATGCGCTTCGCCTCACCGTTCGCGAGGCGGAGTTCGATCTCGACCGGATGGTGGAACAGCGCCCCCTCCTGGACCAGCCGGCCGCGCGCGGTCCGCTTCCGGGCGTCGAGCTCGATCGCGTACCGCGGGACGTCCGGCCGCATCACCGACTCGGCCGCCCAGACGTCGACCACGTCGCCGGCCTTCGACCGCATCGCGTCGAGGAAGTCGGGCAGCGACGGCGGCGTCTCCTCCCGGCCGTACCGCGCGACGTACGCCCGGAGCCCGCTCCGGAACCGTTCCTCCCCGACCCACGATCGGAGCGTCCAGAGGACGACCGGCCCCTTCGCGTACACCACCGATCCGTACCGGGGCGACCCGAACGTCGTCCGGGCGAGCGCGTGCTCGGCACCGTCCGGCGTCCCGTACCGGCGCACGCTCTCACGGACCGCCTCCCGCGCCGCCTCCGCGCCGAACCGCGTCTCGATCGCGATCCAGGCGGCGACCTCCGCCAGCGACTCGGTGAGGAACCGCTCGCCCGGCCCCGCGGGGTCGACCAGCCCGCCGAACCACCTGTGCGCCACCTCGTGCGCGACCTTCCGCGCGTCGGGCTCCCGCCCGTCGAACAGCACCTCGTCGTAGACCGAGAACCCGTCCGCCTCGTAGTTGTACGAGTTGCTTCGGTTCCGGATCGTCATCGACGCGATCCCGTACCCGCCCGCCTCCGGACCGCCGAGCCGCTCCGACAGGACCTCGAGCATCGCCAGCGCCTCCTCCCCCCACGCCCGCGCCCCCGCGATCCGCTCCGGCCGCGCCAGCACCCGCACCGCGAGCGGTCCGCGCGTCGCCTCGACCACCTCGTACGCCCCCGCGACGATCGACGCCCGCACCGGACGCTCCGCCTCCCAGACGTGCCGCTCGCGCCCCTCCCCGGCCGGCTCGACCGAGACCAGCCGGCCCGGCCCCAGGCTCGCCATCCCCGCCGGCAGCTCGAGCTCGAGCCGCGTCGGCGCCGCCGCCCTCGCCCGCGCCCGCGCGTCGAGCGGGACGATCGGCATCCACTGCGCCTGGTGGCTCATCCGGATCTCGTCCGGGCGGACCAGCAGCACGCCCATCCAGTCCGGCTCGGACCGGCCCGGATCGAGCGCGATCCCCTCGTACGCGAACGTCAGCGCGCGCCGCTCTCCCGTTGCGACCGGAGGATCGAGCGCCAGGCTCAGCGACCGCCCCTCCCGCTGCCTCGGCCCCTCCACGACCCACGCCGCCCGCCCCCCGTCGTCGACCGCCGTCACCGCGAGGAGGTCGTTCAGCGAGACGACCACGGCGGAGAGGCGCTCCCTCGCCTCGATCAGGAGCGTCGCCTCCCCCGCCACCCGGCGCGAGTCGACGTCGACCGCGAGCCGCACGTCCGCCCGGACCAGCGAGAACGACGCCTCCTCCGCGGCGATCGCGGCCGACGCGCACGCCGCGACCGCGAACGAGGAAGCGAGGCCGAACAGCGGGCGGAGGAGCGGCGATCTCCGGGCGCGCGCGGGCATGACGATCTCCTTCGACGGGGGCGGCACGAGAGGGACGGCCCGGCGACGCGGCCGGGTGGAAGCGATCACGACGGCGTCACGACGAGCGGCGGCGGCGCCGGTTCGAACCGGGTCGACCCGGCCCACCGCCACCCGCGGGGGGTCTCGAACAGGAGCCCGGCCGCGAAGCCGGCCGGCCCGAACGCGAGCACGACCAGCAACCAGCCGAGCGCCCGCGGCGCGTCCGCCCCGATGCGCCGCAGCCGCAGGACGAGGATCGCCCCGAGCGCCGCGGCCGCGGCGAACGCGAGCCCGAGCCGGACCTCTCGCTTCCCGCCGGCGTACAGCGGGTCGATCCAGCGCGCGTCCTCGAACGATCCGCGCTCGGCGACCGACGAGGAGACCGGCGCGAGCGCGCTCGCCGCGAGGAGGACCGGGGGCCGGAGCAGCGACACCCCCTCCGCCACCGCGACCAGGCGCCGCTCCTCGTCGGTGCGGGGCCGGAAGCGGAGCGTCCGCGTCCGCCCGCCGACCTCGACCGGCACGTCGTACCGGAGCGGGTCGTCGATCGCCGCCCACGCCGCCGCGCGCGCCGCGCGCTCCGCCTCGTCCTCGGCGCGCCCCTCCCGGACCTCCTCCGCCGCCGCGTCGTCGAGCCGGACGAACGCGTCTCCCTCGGCGACGTAGACGCCGCGCTCCCCCTCGACGAGGACGCGCCCCCGCCCGGTCCCCGCGTGCACCGGCCGGTCCCCGTCCGGCAGCGACGTCCGCTCGAGCGTCGCCGCGCCGCCGTCGCACGAGAAGACGTACAGCTCGCCGTCGTCGAGGAGTCGGACCGGCAGCTCCCGGCTCTCCTTTCCGAGGACGCGGACGCGGCGCGTGAACCGGCCGCCGGCCGGCGCGAGCTCGACGGCCGACGCGGACCTCCCGCCCTCCCCCGGGAGGAACACCACGCGGATCACGCCGCGGCCCAGGTCGAGCCGCGCGCTCGTCGTCTCGGTGACGTGCAACGCCTTCCACGGACCGACGAACGGGACGCCGTCGACCCGGACGTCGCGGTCGTCCCGCCCCTCGCGCGCCCAGACCGGATCCTTCACCCTCGCCCAGTGCGTCCAGGGAGAGAAGACGACCTCGTACGGCGCGGCGAACGGCGCCCGGTCGACCGGTTCGTGCCGCTCGTCGACGCGGACGAACCCCTCGACGCCGACGACGTCGTTCGAGAGGAGGACGACCTCTCCGCCGGACTCGACGGCCATCGGATAGGCGGCGTGCAGCGACATCTGCCGCATCCGCTGCGACGAGCGGACCGCCTGCGAGACGACGACGCCGACCGCCAGCGCCACGACCGCGCCGTGCACGATCGCCCGCCCGGCGGAGAGCGGTCGGTCCGGGTCGTGCGCCGCGCCGCTCCCGAACGCGTGGTGCCCGAGCGCCGTGAACCCCGCGCCGATCGCGAGCATCGTCGCCGCGAACGCCGCCGCCGAGACCGTCCACCGCTCGACGTCGGGCGCCATCAGGTCGCGCCCGACCGTCGCGAGCGCCGCCCCGGCGACCACCGCCACCACGATCCGGGCCAGGATCGCTCGCCGGAGGGCGCCCGCCCAGAACCCGACGCCGTACGCCGCGGGGACGACCGTCCCGCACGCCGCGAGCGACGGGAGGCGACTCCAGTCCGCCGCGCCGGCGTCCGGATGGAACGCCGCCTGCAGGCCGCCCCAGATCGCGACCGGCAAGACGACGAGGGCGGCGAGCCACGGGAGGGCCGCGACGTGGTAGAGCGCGGTCTGTCGCGCGTACGACACGCCGCGATGCCACGCGTAGTCGAGCGTCCCGCGCGCTTCGTCCCAGCACGCCGTCGCGAACCCGACCGCCGCTCCGTACAGCAGCCACTGGACGAAGAGCCCGTCGACGACGTCGCTCGTCCCGAGGACCATCAGCTCGCGGAAGTCGGCGACGAACAGGACCAGCAGGACGAGCCCGCACAGGAAGCTCAGGATCGGCGCGTACTCGCGCCACGCGAACCGGACGTACGAGCTCATGCCGACACCTCCTTGCGCGCCTCGATCGTCTCCTCGGATCCCCGGTCCTCCGGCGGGGCGATGCGCGTCGCCGTGAGCGCGACGAACAGGTCCTCCAGCCCGGGGGACCGCCCGTCGCCGGAGAACGTGATCCCGTCGGCGCGGAGCCGCTCCTCGTCCGGGTCGAGGAGCGTCACCTCGAACCCGTCCGGGACGGGCCGCCACCCGAGCAGACCCTCGATCGGCGGCGGCGCGGGCGTCCGTCCGCGGAGGAACCGGACGCTCGTCCGGCGCCGGAGGTCGTCCCGCGTCGCGTCGACGACCAGCGCGCCGTCGTGCAGGATCCCGACCCGGTCGGCCAGCCGCTCGACGTCCGCCAGGACGTGTGTCGTCAGGAGGACCGGGACCCCGTCCGGCGCGAGCTGCTCGACGCGATCGTCGACCTCCTCGC
>JBICIB010000170.1:0-3718 GCA_043101415.1 Planctomycetota bacterium JB042
GGAACGCACGCACCCGAGCTCTCGCGAAAGGCGGCGCCATGTCCTGGTCGCGGTCCACGCCCCTCGTCTCTCTCGCCCTCGCCTTGCTCCTCGGCGGCAGCGCCTCGGCCTCCGGCTTCCTCGTCGCGAGCGACGGGAGCCCGCTGCGGCTCCGGTCGCAGCGGGTCGCCGCGGTCGTCGAGGACGGCTTCGCGCGGACGACGGTCCGGCAGACGTTCGCGCACGCGGGCGGCGCGGGGGGCGGGGCGCTCGAGGCGGTCTACGTGTTCCCGGTCCCGGATGGGGCGGCGCTGGTCGACCTCGCGCTCGAGGTCGGGGGCCAGCGGCTGGAGGGGCTGCTCGCCGAGCGGAAGGCGGCGCGGCGGGCGTACGACGCGATCGTCGGCCGGAAGCGCGACCCGGCGCTCGTCGAGCAGATCGGCCGCTCGAAGTTCCGGCTGTCGGTCTACCCGGTCCTGCCGGACCAGCCGACGACGGTCGAGCTGACCTGGGTCGAGCTCGTCCCGCGCGTCGCCGGCGCGCTGCGGTACGTCTACCCGCTCGCGCTCCTCGGCGACGCGGCGACGACCGAGCACGACCTGACCGTCGACGTCACGCTCCGGTCGGCCGGCGCGACGATCGCCGAGGCGTCGTCCCCGACCGCGGGCCTCGACGTCGTGCGCGTCTCCGACCACGAGGTGCGCGCCTCGCTCGAACGGACCGGCGCCACGCTCGACGAGGACGTCGTCGTCCGGGCCGCGATCCGCACGCCCCAGCCGTCGCTCTCCGTCCACGTCCACCGGATGCCGGGCGGCGACGCGTTCCTCGCCGCCGTCGTCACGCCGCCCGACCCCGACGCGGCGCGGGTCCTGCCGCGCGACGTCACGCTCGCGCTCGACGTCTCCGGCAGCATGGACGGCCCGAAGCTCGAGCAGGCGAAGGCGGCGGCGCGCGCGCTGCTCGACGGGCTCCGTCCGACCGACCGCATGAACGTCCTCCTGTTCAGCCACGTCGTCCGCCGGTTCGCGGACGCGCCGGTCCCCGCGACGGTCGAGGCCGTCGCCGCCGGGCGCGCGTTCGTCGACGCGGCGGAGGCGAAGGGGTCGACCGCGCTCGGCGACGCGATCGCCGCGGCGTGCGCGGCGCCGGTCGCAGCGGGACGCGTCGGGACGGTCGTCCTCCTGACCGACGGGCGGCCGACGGTCGGCGAACAGGACCCGGCGCGGATCGTGGCGCTCGCGCGGGCCGGCGGGGAGCGCGGGCTCCGCGTCTTCACGTTCGGCGTCGGCGACGACGTCGGCGCCGGGCTGCTCGACGGCGTCGCGGCGGCCGGCGGCGGGGTCGCCGAGCTGTTCCGGCGCGAGGAAGAGGTCGAGTCGCGGCTCGTCCGGTTCCTCCACCGGACCGCGTCGCCGGCGATCGCGGACCTCTCGATCACCGTCGGCGGGAAGGAGGTCGACGACCGCTTCCCCCGGCCGCTCCCGGCGGTCCACCTCGGCGAGCAGGTCTGCATCGCCGGTCGCGTCGGGATCGAGGGGCGCGCCCCGGTCGTCGTGCGCGGCACGGTCGACGGCGCGAGGCTCGAGCTCTCGACGACCGCCGACTTCGGGCGTCGCGCCGTCGGCGTCCCGTCCCGGCCGCCGATCGCCCGCGAGCGGTACGGCCGGGCGGCGTTGACGTACCTCGAGCGGGCGCTCCGCCTGCGCGGCGCGCTCGAGGACGAGGCGTACTTCGCGGCGATCGACCGGGGGACGTACTCGACCGAGGACGAGGTCGTCGCCGCCGTGATCGACACGTCGCTCGACACCGTGGTGCAGTCCGCGTACACGTCGTTCCTCGCCCTCCTGCCGGAGGACCGGGCGCGGGTCGACGCGCGCGACGCGGCGGCGCGCGCCGAGGCGCTCCCGCGCGCGCGGGCGCGGAAGGTCGAGCTCGCCGGCGTCGCGCCCGACGACGCTCCGGAGACGGCGGACGGCGAGGTCGCGATCGAGACGGAGGCGCGAGCCGCGCCGGAGGCCGAGGCGACGACGCCCCGACAGATCCTCGGCGTCGGCGGCGGCGCCGGCGGCCGGTTCGGGGGGAAGTACGGCGGCCGCGGAGCGGGCCGCGGCGGGGGACGGGCGAGCCAGGCGGCGGTCACCCGAAACCGCGATTGGCTCGAGAGCCACCAGGACCCGCGGGGGTTCTGGTCGAGCGCCGGATTCTCCGCGCATTGCGCGACGAACGTCTGCGACGGCGCGGGCGACCCGGCGCGCGACGTCGGCGTCACCGGCCTCTCGCTCCTCTCGTTCCTCGGCGCCGGTCACACGGTGAACCACGGGACGAAGAAGGCCGTCGTCCGCCGGGGGCTGAAGTTTCTCCTGTCGATCCAGGACCCCGACCGCGGCAGCTTCGGCGAGCCGGGCTCGCACCCGGAGTCCCTCCTCGACCACGCGATCGCGGCGCTCGCGATGACGGAGGGGTACGGCCTCTCGAAGTGGCCGATCCTGAAGGACCCCGCGCAGCGGGGGATCGACCACCTCGTCTCCCGGCGGAGCCCCGACGGCTCGTGGGGCGACGGCGACCTCGAGGTCACGACGTGGGCGGTCCTCGGCCTCCGCTCCGCCCTCGACTTCGGCCTGACGGTCGACCCCGCGGCGCTCGACGGCGCGCGGGCGTTCGTCGAGTCGGTGACCGACGACGCGACCGGACTGGTGCCCGGCGCGGAGACCGTGCGCGGCTTCGCGTCGAGCGCGGAGCGGACCGCGGCCGCGATGATCTGCCGCATCTTCCTCGGCGAGGAGACCGCGGGCAGCCCGGCCCTCCGCGCCGGCGCGGCCCTCCTGCGGAGCCGACTCCCGCGACGGGGCGAACCGTCGCGGACGCTCGACCCGAGGACCTGGCTCTGGGGCTCGTACGCGATGTTCCAGATCGGCGGCCCGGACTGGGACGCGTGGGAGGCGGCGATGCTCGAGCAGGTGGTGAAGTCCCAGCGACGGGACGGCGACGAGAAGGGATCGTGGGACGCGCCGCCGCGGTCGGCGGCCCACGGCGTGGGGCGCGTGGGATCGACGGCGGTGATGTCCCTCTGTCTGGAGGTGGACTACCGGTACGACCGGATCCTCCTCGCCCGCTGACCGCTCGCCGGCGGGGCGCCCGTTCTCGACCGAGCGGCCGAGAAAAGCCTGCAACTCCCGCCCTCCCGTTCGTCTCTCCTGGCGGGCACCGACGGAGCCCGCATGACGCAGGAGAAGGACCAGGAGCACGCCGCCGCGGACGACGCCTCCTCCCTCCCGTACCGACGGTACGCGGAGCGGGGGTTCCGGTTCGCGCACGCGATGCTCCGGAACGTGGACGACGCGGAGGAGACGGTGCAGGAGGCGTTCTGTCGACTGGCGGCGGCGAAGCAGCTCGAGCCCCCCGCGTTCGAGCCGCGGTTCTTCCGCACCGTCCGGAACCTCGCGATCGACCGGCTCCGGCAGCGCCCGCACCGCGCGCACCTCCCGCTCGACGAATCGGCGCTCCCCGCGCGCGCCGCCGCCCCGCCGGACGACGCGCCGCTCGCCCCGCGGCTCCGGCGGCTCGTCGCCGACCTCCCGGCCCCGCAGCGGGACGCCCTCCTCCTGCGCGTCCACGGCGGCCTCGCCTACGACGCGATCGCCGCCGCCCTCGACGCCACGACGACCCAGGTCCGGACCTGGATCTTCCGCGCCCGCCGCAAACTCGAGGACGGCCTGCGGCGCGCCGAGCCCCGCCCGGA
>JBICIB010000171.1:0-5549 GCA_043101415.1 Planctomycetota bacterium JB042
CTCGGGATCTTCGCGGAGATCGAGGTGGCGGGCGGGGGCGCGGGCGACGTCGTGCCGGTCGTCGAGGAGGGGCTCGACGTCCACGTGCGGATCGCGGCGCCGTCGTGGATCCGTCCGCGCTCGGTCGCCCTGTTCGTGAACGGCGAGCCGGTCGGGGAGGGAGCGCTCGACGCCCCGCGCGGCGCGCCGCTCGACACGATGTGGTCCGCGCACGTCCGCCGGCCGGCGCACGACGCGTGGGTCGTCGCGGTCGTGCTCGGGGACGGCGTCGACGGCCCGTACTGGCCGACGATGAAGGCGTACACCTGCGCCGCGACCAACCCGGTCCGCCTCGACGTGGACGGCGACGGCCGGTTCGACTGGCCGCGGGAGACCGCCGCCCGCCTCCTCGAGGACCTGTCCGCGGTCGGGCCGATCGACGCCGGCGTCGGAGTCCAGCTCGTCGACCTGGCGATCGACCGGCGGGAGCTGCACGACGCCCTCCGCCGCCTCTCCGGCTCCGGCGGCCCGCTCGAACGACACGCGCCGCTCGTCGAGAGCCGCCTCGGCGCCGCCGGCCGCTGACGACCCACGGTTTCGCCCCCGAGAGCGTCCCGCGGCCGCTACCATCCGACGTGCGGGAAGACGCTCTCGGGGAGATCACGGTGACGGGAATCGGCCGACTGAACGACGACCTGGTCGCCGCGGCGGCGCGCGGCTCCGGAGACCACGTCGACGCGCTCCTGGAGCGGTTCCGTCCCTGGGTGACGTCCGCCGTCCTCGGCCACCTCTTCGCGGGGCGGCGCCGCCTGGAGACGGTCGCCGACCTGACGCAGGAGGCGCTCGCCGCCGTCGCCCGCGGCCTGCCGAAGCTGAACGATCCGACGGAATCCGGTTTGCGGCGTTACACCTCGGCGGTGATCCGCAACCTCGTCCTCGGGCACGCGGACCGAGAGAGCCGGCGGCCGGCCGCGATCGCGGCGGCGGACCGACGGCGCGACGGCGTCACCGCCGACCGCTGTCTCGACGCGTTGCTCGCGACGACCGGCGCCGGCCCGGCGACCGAGGTGGAGCGCCGCGAGCGGATCGAGGCGCTCCGAGGACGAATGGCGACGCTCTCGGAGACGTCGCGAGAGATCCTGAGGCTCGTGATCTTCGAGCAGCGGACGACGACCGAAGCGGCCCGGGAGCTCGGGATCGAGCGCTCGACGGCCGGCATGCGATTCAAACGCGCGATGGAGCAGCTCCGCGGGAGCGGAGGCGCAACGATGGAAGCCTGAACGAGGTCGGCCGGCCGGCGGACGGCGACCCGGGGGAGACGGGATGAACCGGATGGATCCGCGCGACCTCGACGCGATGGACGCCGCGCTCGGCGAGCTGTGGAGAGGCGACGGACGACCGCTCGAACGCCTGTTCGGGGGGAGCGGGACCCTGTTCGGCGACCTCACGATCCTGCTCGACACGATCGAGCTCCCGGCCGGCACGACGATCGGCGCGTACACGATCGTGCGTCGCATCGACGCCGGCGGCATGGGGATCGTCTACGAGGCGGAGCAGGCCGACCCGCGGCGGCGCGTCGCGCTCAAGCTCGCGCGGGCCGATCGCCTCGACGAACGTGCGCGCCACCGGTTCGAGGTCGAGAAGGAGGTGCTCGGACGGCTCCAGCACCCGGCGATCGCCCGGATCCTCGAGGGAGGCGTCGTGTCCGGCCCCCGCGAGGACGTCCCGTACCTCGTGCTCGAGTGGGTCGAGGGGATGCCGTTGACGCGGTACGCGGCCGCGCACGCCCTCTCGACGCCGGAGCGCGTCGGGCTGGTGGCGGACGTCGCGGCGGCGATCGCGCACGCCCACCGCCGGAACGTCCTGCACCGCGACCTGAAGCCGTCGAACGTCCTCGTCACCGAGTCGGGGAGGCCGATCGTCCTCGACTTCGGCGTCGCGCGGCTCCTCGAGGGGGCCGAGCGCTCGACGGTCCGCACGGACACGGGAGACCTCGTCGGGACGATCCTGTACATGAGCCCGGAGCAGCTCCGCGGCGATCCGTCCGTCGACTTCCGGTCGGACGTCTACGCGCTCGGCGTGCTCCTGTTCGAGCTGCTGAGCGGGCGGCTGCCGTTCGAGGGCGGCGGCGCGCCACTCCCCGAGGTGGTCCGCCGGATCCACGAGCGTCCCGCGCCGCGGCTGCGGGACGTCGCCGATCGACCGATCCCTCCCGACCTCGAGGCGATCGTCGGGAAGTGCCTCGCCGAGGATCGCGTCGACCGGTACGAATCGTCGGCCGCGCTGGAGGCGGACCTCCGCCGTCACCTCCGGGGAGAGAGGGTGACCGCGCGGCGCCCCTCGGCCTTCGAACTCCTCCGGCGCGCGGCGCGACGGCACCGCGCTCTGGCGACGGCGATCTCCCTCGCGTTCGTGTCGCTGGTCGGCGGGATCGTCGTGTCGACCCGGTTCGCCCTGCAACGGGACCGGGAGGCGAAGGCGGCGGTCTCGACGCGGACGTTCCTGGAACGGATGATCGCGTCGGTCGACCTCGCCGCCGGCGGGAGCCGCGACGTGACGTTGCGGGAGGTGCTCGATCGGGAGCGCCCGCGCATCGGCGATGCGTTCGCGGACGAGCCTGCGCTCGAGGCGTACCTCCGCAACCTGGTGGGCAAAGCGCTCGCCACGCTCGGCGAGAGCGCGGCGGCGGCGGAGGAGCTGGAGCTCGCCCTGGCGCGGCTTCCGCCCGGCTCGTCACCGGAGGTCCTCTGCGCCGCCCTGTCGAACCTCGCCCATGCCCGCCTCGACGTCGGGTCGATCGACGAGGCGCTCCGGCTCACCCGGGAGGCGGTCGAGATCGGCGGCGCCGCCTTCGGTCCGGAGCATCCGAACCTGCGGAGCCTCCGCGCGAGCCACGGCGTCGCCCTGCTGCAGGCCGGACGGGCCCGTGAGGCCGATGCCGTCCTCTCGTCCGCGCTCGACCTTCACGCGTCCCTCGGACCGGAAGGGCGCCTCGACGGCACGGAGTCCGACCCGACGCCTTTCACGTTCCGACCGGCCGTCTGCCTCTCGGCCCTCGCCATGGCGACGTCCGAACTGGGGAGGAACGAGGATGCGGAACGGATGCTGAAGGTCGTCCTCGACGACCTGATGGAGCGCCGCGGGCCGGACCACTCCGACACGATCGACGTGCGAGTCTCGCGCGTCAGCGTGTTGCACCAGCTGGGGTCCCACCGGACGGGACTGCCGGCGGCGGAAGGCGTCGCCGAGACGGCGCTCGCGGTGCTCGGACCGCAGCACTCGACGACACAGCGGGCCCTCGTGCTGCTCGCGCGCGCCTACTACCAGCAAGCGCGTCACGACGAGGCCGAGGCGGCGCTTCGGAGAGTTCTGGAGTCACCCGTGCGGGCTCCGCAGGTCGAGCTTCAGGCACGGGGACTCCTGGCGCAGCTCGCCGGGGACCGCGGCGAAATCGTCGAGAGCCTACGCGAGCAGCGAGCGGTCGTCGACGAGGCCGCGGCGCTCCTCGGCGCCGATCACCCGGATCTCGCGCTGTACTCCGCGGATCTCGCGACCGCGATGGCGGCGGTTGGAGAGTACGACGGGGCCGAGAAGCTCTTTCGGAGGGCGGCAGCCGACCTGGAGCGAATCTTCGATCGACTCCATCCCAGCACCCTCGACGTCCGGACCAACCTCGCCGTCCTTCGGGCGAAGCAAGGCCACGCGCAAGAGGCCATGGATGACCTGCGCACCCTCCTCGAGGAGATCCGGGACCGACGCGAGCCCTCGCAGCCTCGAGTCCTCCACGTGGAGACCTGCCTCGCCACCGTGGAGGAGTACTTCGACCGGCTGAGTGACCCGGTCGGCACGTGGGAGAGACTCTCCGCGCGGTCGGCTCGCCTCCACGGTCCGACCCATCCGGAGACGTCATACGCCCGGGGCATGCTCGCCGATGCGCTCGAGAGCGCCGATCGGCTGGCCGAGGCGGAGCGACTCCGGCGCGAGCTGATCGATCTCCACGTGGAGCTCCACGGGGAGCGGCACCCGGCGGTCCATCGGCTCCGCGCCGCCCTCGCGGAGACACTCCGGCTCGCGGGACGCCTCGACGAGGCGGACGCCCAATCGCGCGAGGCGGTCGAGGGTCTCGAGTCGGCGCTCGGATCCGATCACCCCGACGTCCTCGCGATCCGTGTGGATCGGTCCGTCCTGCTCGGCGACCTCGGCCACGTCGATCGGCAGGTCGCGCTGCTGCGGCGGTGCGTCGCGGACCTCGGCCGGAGGCTCGGCCCGGACCACCCGCAGACGGTCACCGCGCGTTCGAACCTCGGCGTCGCCCTCGGCCAGGCCGGCAAGATCGCCGAGGCGCGCTCCCAGATGGAGTCGTGCCTCTCCGAGAAGGAGCGCGTCTTCGGGCGCGAGCACGACCACACCCTGTCGACGTTGAACAACCTCGCCCACCTCGACAACGAGAACGGTCGGATCCCGCACGCGCTCGAGCGGTTCGACGACCTCGTCGGACGGATGGCGGCCCGACACGGCTCCGCCCACACGAAGACCCTGACCGTCCGCCACAACCGCGCCCTGTCGCTCCTCGCGCTCGGCCGCGTGGAGGAGGCGGCGACGGAGTGTGGAGCGGTCACCGCCCGCCGGACGGAGATCCTCGGGGTCGACCACCGCGACACGCTCCGCTCACGCCAGTTCCACGCGCACGCGCTCCGTCGCCTCGGAGAGCTCGACGCGGCGCTCGCCGAGATCGAGCTCGCGGTCGACGTCGCGACCTGCCGCTTCGGACCGTCCGACGCGCGCACCGCCGCTTCCCTCGCCGAACTCGTCGCCTGCCTCGTCGCATCGGATCGGCTCGGGGACGTCGCGGAACCGCTCGCACGGCTCACCGCAGGACTGATCGAGACGGAGCAGGTCGACGCGTACGCCGGCGAGGTTCGCCGCTCGGTGCCGGCCGGGTGGGTCGACCTCCTTTGGTGGAACGCCCTCCTCGGAGCGATCCACGTCCACGGGCCGACCGACCCTCGAACGGTCCGCGCGGCGTTCGAGCTGGGACGGACGACGCTCCGAACGATGCCGAGAGAGGCGCGTTCGCTCCTCGAGGAGGTCGTCCTCGACTGGTCGGAGGCGCCGGGTCCGGACGCGCCGCGGACGCTCGAGGCGATGAACCTCCTCGGGGTCGCCGCCCTCGAGTCGGGGGACCGGCGCGTGGCCGAGGCGTGCTTCCGCGCCGCGGCGGACGGGAGGGAGACCACGTACGGGCCGGACCACCCGACGACGCGACAATCGAGGGCGAACCTCGCGGTCGTCCTGATGGAAGCCGGCCGTCCGGCCGAGGCGGAGCCCACCCTCCGCGCCGCGGTGGAGTGGGCCCGCGAGAACCTGCCGGCGGGGAGCAACAGCCGGCTCGTCGACGAACTGAACCTCGCCCTCGTCCTGGGCGACCTCGGCCGGCACGACGAGGCGAGGGACGTCCTCGCTGCCGGCCGCGAACTCGCCCGCTCGCGCCCCGTGACCGATCCGTACCGGATCTCCGTCGAGCGGGCCTGGGCCGACGTGCTCCGGGACGCTGGGGATCTCGAGGGTTC
>JBICIB010000172.1:0-7194 GCA_043101415.1 Planctomycetota bacterium JB042
CTCCGCAGCCCGACCTGCGCGCCCCGGCGGCCGTTCAACAGCAGCGGGCGCGCGTCCTCGACGACGGTCCATCCGTCCTCCTCGGCGGCGACGGCGAGCGGGTGTTCGAGGAGGGCGACCGGACGCCGCCCCGCCACCGACTCGTCGTGCGCCGGGTCGACGCGACGATCGAGCCGGCCGACCTCGACGCGTGCGTCCGCTGGACCGCCGCGCGCGCCGCCGCCGCCGAGGAGGACGGATGGACCGTCGTCGAGGACGCGCGCCCGCTGCTGTTGAACGGCCGCCGGGGCGCGCAGGTCGGGCTGCGGAGCTCGGCCGACCCCTCGATCCGTCAGGACCGGTGGACCGTGGTGAGCCGCTCGGGGACGATCGAGCTGACGTTCACGAGCACCCGCGACGAACGCGACCTGTACCGCGAGACGGTCGAGGCCTCGCTCCGCACGTTCCGCCCCCGCCCCCCCGCGACGGTCCACGGACTCGCCGACGCGGTGCGCGGCCCCGGCGACCGGGTGTCGTTCCGGCCGCCGCTCGGCTGGAGCGAGATCGGACGGACCGAGGACGCCGTCACCTGGCGGGCGGACGATGCGGCGGACGGTCGGCTCGAGGTGCGCATCGTCCGCGCCGGGAGCGGAGGGTCGCTCGCGGACCGGATCGGGCGGGTCCGCGAGGCGATCGGCGCAAGGGTCGTCGCCGACGGCGGCCGCGGAGTCGTCGTCGAGGAGTCGACCACCCGGCTCGTCGGAGGGCGGCCGGAGGTCCGGACGAGGGTCCGGTTCGAGCGGGACGGGCGGACGTGGAAGGGGATCCACCGGGTCGTCCTCGGGCGGGACCGGGTCGTCCATGCGTCGGCCGAGGCCGACGGGAAGCGATTCGCGGCGGCGGGAGAGGGGCTGAGGGCGGCGGTCGATTCGGTCGAGATCGGGAGAGGCGATTGACCTCCCGTCCGGCCGGGTCGCGCCCGAGGAGGGCACCATTTCCCGCGCTCCCGCCCCGTTCCCGCTTGAACCGACGCCCTCTCTCGGGCCAAGGTAGGGGCGTCGCCCGAAAGGAGACCCGACCCACTCCCGTGCCGATCCACCCGAGCTCGCGCCTCTCCCTCCTCCGCTCCCCCCCTCCGTCGCGTCGTCCGGACCCCGCCCGGATCCCCGGACCGGTCGTCGAGCCCGCATGAAGCACGAGATCCACGGCCGCCTCCTCGGTCTGAAGAAGAGCGACGTCCAGCTCCTGGAGCGCCTCTACCGCCGGAGGCTCCCGCGCACGCAGGCGATCACCTGGGACTTCGCGCAGGAGCTCGCGGCGCTCTCCACGCGCCTGAACCGGCGGCTCGGCGTCTACGTCGACCGGACCGGCCACGTGACGCAGGTGATCCTCGGCACGGCGACCCATCTCGAGGTCCCGGAACCGGGGCCCGCCCGCCACGACGGCGGCCGGCTCCGCGGCATCCGCCTGATCGAGACCGTCCTCGACGAGGTCCGGAACGGCCGCGCCGAGTCGATCGGCCAGAACGACCTCGTCGACCTCCTCCACTTCCGGCTCGACGCGCTGATCGAGGTGAAGGTGCTCGGGAACGGCACCGCGAAGACCGCGCGGATCGCGCACCTCCTCCCGCCGAACGAGGGCGGGGAGCGGTACGACGAGTCGGGCGACCTCCGCCTCGACCGGTGGCCCGAGGACTTCGACCGCGTCGTCGCCGCGCTCGAGGAGGAGTTCGAGCGGACCGCGCCCCGCGTGCGCGACGTCAAGGACCAGGAGCGGGCGCTCGTGGTCGCGCTCCTCGACGGGAAGGGACGGCACTCGGACGACGCGGTGGCGGAGATCGCCGAGCTCGCGCGCTCGGCCGGCGCCGCCGTCGTCGACCGGATGGCGATCAAGGTGCGGCGCGTCGACCCGCGCTCGTACCTGACCCGCGGCACGGCGGAGGAGGTCGAGCTCCGCGCCGTGCGGGCCGACGCCGACGTGATCCTGTTCGACCGCGAGCTCTCCCCGGTCCAGGCGCGCAACCTCGAGAAGGAACTCCGGTTCAAGATCGTCGACCGGACGGCGCTGATCCTCGACATCTTCGCGCAGCGGGCGCGGTCGACGGACGGCAAGCACCAGGTCGAGCTCGCGCGGCTGAAGTACCAGCTCCCCCGGATCGAGAACGTCCGCGGGGCACTGTCGCGCGTGCGCGGCGGGATCGGCTCCGACCGCGGCGTCGGCGAGACGAAGGCCCAGCTCACCAAGCGGAAGTTCCGCGAGCGGATCGCCGAACTCGAGCGCCGGATCGAGCAGCTCTCGCGGCGCCGCCACGAGCAGCGGAAGCAGCGCTCGCGGACGCGGGCCCGGGTGGCGTCGCTGGTCGGCTACACCAACGCCGGCAAGTCGACGCTGTTCAACGCGCTCACCGGGGCCGACATCGTCGCCGAGGACCAGCTCTTCGCGACGCTCGATCCGACGGCGCGGCGGCTCTACCTGCCGGGCGAGACGCTGCAGACCGTGCTGACCGACACCGTCGGCTTCATCCGGGACCTCCCCGAGGACCTCGTCAACGCGTTCCGCGCCACGCTGGAGGGGCTGACCGAGTCCGACCTCCTCGTCCACGTCGCCGACGCCTCGAACCCGGCGGTCCTCGAGCAGATCGCGGCGGTCGACGCCACGCTCGCCGACCTCGAGCTGCTCGACAAGCCCGTCCTGCTGCTGTTCAACAAGAGGGACCTCGTCTCCGCCGACGACTTCACGCCGATCGCGGCCCGGTTCGGCGGCCACCTCGTGTCGGCCCGGTCGTCGGAGGACCAGCAGCGGATCCGCGAGCTGGTGAAGGAGGCGCTCGAGGAGCCGTCGCGGTTCACGCGCCCCGCCCCCGACCCGCTCCCGGCGCACCCCTGAGGCGCGGCGGGCGATGGGTCCGCTCCCCGCGCTCGTCCTCCTCCTGGTCGCCGCGGACGCGGCGACCATCCGCACGCCCCGCCTCGTCGTGGAGGTCCGGCCCGAGGTGACGTCCGACGCCCGCGCGCTCGCCGACGCGGCGGACGCGCGGTACGCCGAGGCGGCGGAGCGGCTCGGGCTCGCGCTCCCGGACGGCGGCGACGTCCCGCGGCTGGTCTACTTCGGCAGCCACGAGGCGAAGGCGCTCGAGGAGGGGTCGATCGCGGACGTGTCGATCGCGGACGACGGTTCGCGCGCCGCGGCGGTGGTCGAGGACGGCGTCGCGCGCGCGGACGGGCGGGCGGAGTCGCTCCTGCTGCTGCGCCGCGCGTTCGGGCCGCCGTCCCGCGCCGCGCTCGAGGTCGGGGCGACCCTCGTCCTGGCGGACGAGGAGACGCGCGCGCACTGGAGCGCGGCGGCGGCCTGGGTCGAGGCGGCGGGCGAGGCGACGCCGATCGGCGGCCTGCTCGACGACGCGCGGTTCGCGGACCGCTCGCGGCTGGTGAACGATCCGCTCGCGGCGGTCCTCGTCGGGGTCCTCCTGGTGTTCTACGGCGCGGACGGACTCGCGGCGGCGTGGCGCGGGGAGGCGATCGACGACCGCCGCCTCGACGCGGCGTACCGCGCGCGACTCCGCGCGCTCGCCGCGGAGCACGACGGCTGGATGGAACGGCGGCGAAACGCCCGGGCGCTCCACCGGACCGAGGTCGGCGCGCGCGGCGTCTGCTTCGCGCACGAGGGGTACTCCGTCCACGACGGCTACGCCTCGGCGCGCGCCGATCGATCGCTCGCCCGGGTGCGCGGGCTCGGCGCCGACGCCGTCTCGCTCACGCCGTTCGGCTACTATCGCGACACGCGCGCGCCGGAGCTGCGCTGGCTGCGCCGCACGCCGCCGCCGGGCCGCCGCCAGGGGGCGGAGACCGACGAGGCGATCCTCGTCGCAGGACGCCGGGCGAAGGCGCGCGGGCTTACGGTCATGCTGAAGCCGCACCTCTGGGGACACGGCTGGTGCGGCGAGATCGAGATGGACTCGCCCGCCGAGTGGGAGGCGTGGTTCGCGGCGTACGGCGAGTTCCTGGTCCACCACGCCCTCCTCGCCGAGACCGGCGACTTCGAGTGGCTCTCGATCGGCTGCGAGCTGGTCCGGACGACCGGGGAGACCGCCGCGTGGCGCGCGCTGGCCCGGCGGGCGCGGCGGCTCTTCGCGGGCGGCCTCACGTACGCCGCGAACTGGGGCGAGGAGATGGAGCGGATCGGGTTCGCCGACGCGCTCGACGCGGTCGGGGTCGACTGCTACTTCCCGCTCGCCGACGGGGCGGCGCCGTCCGACGAGGAGCTCCGGGCGGGGGCGACGGCGGCGCTCGACAGGATCGCCGCGCTCGAGGGGCGGTACCGGCGCCCCGTCGTCCTGACCGAGATCGGCTTCCCGGCCCGCGCCCGGGCCTGGGCCGACCCCCACCGGGGGCGCGGCCCGGAGCCGACGACGCGCGGGGACCAGGCCCGCTGCCTCCGGGCGTTCGTCGAGGCGTTCGCGCGGCAGGAGCCTCCCCGCGTGCGGGGGTTCTACGTCTGGAAGTGGCCGACGCTCGAGCGGTTCGAGGAGCGCGAGCGGGTCGACTTCTGGCCGGCCTCGGACGCCGCGCTCGACGCGCTGCGGGACGGGTTCCGCTGAGCCGGGCTCACGACCGGACGCCGTCGATCAGGACGACGCCGAGCGAGCCGAAGAAGATCACGCCGAACCAGGCCGCGAGGACGGGGTGGAGGACGTCCTTGTCGCCGAGGTTCCGCATCACCGCGTCGAACGCGAAGTACGCCGCGCAGATCAGGATCGAGATCACCATCCCGAGCAGCAGCGACCGGCTGTGCTGGTTCAGGACGAACGGCAGGCCGAGCAGCAGCAGGAGGACGTTCGAGAGCGGGAACGTCAGGTGGTAGTGGAGGAGGACCTTCCACTTCGCCTGGCCGGTCCGCCCGAACAGGAACTCGGCCTGCGAGTACGACAGGTCGTACGGCCCGCGCTCCTGGGACTCGACGAGCTGCGGCGTGAGCGACTCGGGGAGCGTGCGCCGCTCGACGACCGTCCCTCCCTCGCCGTCCTCGACCTCGACCGAGTAGACGAACCGCCGCTCCGCGTCGTCCCAGACCGCGTCCGCGCCGAGCGTCGGCGGCTCCTCCGAGTCGAGGACCGACACGTCGAAGCTGCCGATGACGCGGCGGTTCGCGTCGTAGTCGCGCACGAAGACGTACCGATTCTCGCCGCAGCGAAACCGCCCGTCGATCAGCCGTTCGGTCCTCCCCTCGAACAGGAGCTCCTTCACGCGCTCGCGGCTGTCGGCGAGCCCGGGCGCGACGTACTGCTGCACGAGCCCCATCAGGACCGCCAGCAGGAAGGCGAAGACGAAGATCGGCGCGACCACCCGGAAGATCGACCTCCCGGCGACGATCATCGGGACCAGCTCGTTCGTGCGCCGCAGCCGCGTCAGCGCGAACATGGCGGCCATGACCGTCACGAACGGCGCGACCTGCAGGAAGATGAACGGGAGCATCAGCCCGTAGTACTGGAGCATCAGCTCGGAGACCGAAAACCCCATGCCCGACAGCTTCGAGGCGTTCTCGAGGATCTCCTCGCTCTTCCCGAACAGGTCGATCAGGACGAACATCCCGAGGAAGAAGAGGAGGCAGATCCCGTACGACGAGATGAAGTAGCTCGAAACGTAGCGGTCGAGGCGCTGCACCCGTCGCTACCTCCGGAAGATCACGACCGTGAGGCCGACGCCGAGCACGAAGAGCGCGATCGACCCCGACCAGATGGCGAGGAACGGGCTGAGGTCGGTCTCGTCGGCCAGGACCTCGCCCAGGATGAACGTCGGATAGTAGACGACGATCGCGATCAGGAACGCGATCAGGAACGCGACCATCCGGTTGCCGTGCCGGAAGATCACCGCCAACGGCATCCCGATCAGCACGAACAGGAGGCACGCGAAGGCGCCCGCGACCCGCTTGTGGAGCTCGGTCTCGATCTTCCGCGGCTTCGGCGCGTCGTCGTAGATCCGCCCCTCGGCCTGGACCAGCTCGGAGAGGGTGTGGTGGCTCGGCTTCTTCTCGATCACCTCGTCGCGGAGCGGGATCCCGTACGTGATCGATCCCATCTCGGCGCCCTTGTTCTTGCCGTACAGGAACCGCACGCCGTCGCAGTGGAACTTCAGGAGCCCCCGCCGCTTGTCCGGCTCGAGCCGGGCGGTCTCGGCCATGATCTCGTCCTCGAGCGGGCGGGCGTCGTCGTCGTCCCCCTTCGAGTACCGCTTGATCCGGACGTCCCGGAGCCGGTCGAGTTCGTCCACACCGCGCCAGATGACGTGGACGTCGTCGCTCAGCTCGATCGCGTTCCCCCCCCGCTCCATCATCGCGTCGATCACCGAGTCGAGCCCCGCCTCCAGGAGGGCGCTCTTGGTGAACGACAGCCGCGGCGCGATCCGGTCGTTCACGTGCAGGACGACCGCCGACCCGAGGAGCCCGAACAGCAGCGCCGGGACCCACGCGGTGTAGAGGTGGATCCCCGAGGCGCGCATCGTGTTCAGCTCGTTCTCGGCCGACGCCCGCCCGTACGTCAGGACGACCGAGATCAGCACGGTCATCGGGAGCGTCTTGTCGAGGTTCGTGCCGACGAAGAAGAGGACCGCCTGCAGGAACGTCTGGAGCGTGAGGAACTCCGACTTGTGCAGGACCCGGAGCGACCCGCCGACCAGGAAGATCAGCGTGATCACCGCGAAGGTCATGAGCGCGTTCTGCAGCAGCTCCTTCAGCAGCGTCCGTTGAAAGATCGGCAAGATCGCACCCGCCGGGCGCTCCTGGCCCGGACCCTCCACCGCGAACCGGCACGATTCTAGGGACGCGCCGTCCGCTGCAAACCCCAATCCCTGCTGGAGTTGCCCGACCCCGGTTCCGCCGTCGATTCGATTCCGCGAAACGGGTGGAACCGCCGAGCCGTTCGCTCCCTCCAAGGGGTTCGCTCCACCCGGCGGACGCCGGGACATGACCGAAATGACATGCTCCGCCCGCCTCTCGCGGGCTAGTTTCTTCTCCCGGAGAGCGCGCCCCCGTCCGAACGTGCGCGCGCTCTCGACCGAACGAAAGACCGCTCCGACGCCACGAGATTTCCACCCAGGAATCCTCCTCTCCCCCCCCGGACGTGGCGGCGGGGCGATCACCATCCGGCGGCCCAGGGGGTGCGGGCCGCCGGATCTTTTTTCGGCCGTGCGCGCGACGGTACGCTCGCGCTCGATGTCGCCG
>JBICIB010000173.1:0-3889 GCA_043101415.1 Planctomycetota bacterium JB042
CGATCCTCCGCCGCGCCATGCGGAAGGACCCCGACCATCGGTACGGCACGGCGCTCGAGATGGCCGAGGACCTCGAGCGGTACCTCCGCGGCGAGCCGATCCTCGCCGCGCCGAGCTCGCTCACGAGCCGCCTCCTCCTCCTCTCCCGCCGGCACCGCGCCGCGTCGATCCTCGCGGTCGCGCTCGGCGCCGTCATCCTGCTGCTCCTCGGCGCCCTCGGGACCGGACGGTACGCGCAGCGCCGCCTGTTCGACGCCGACCTCGCCCGCGCGCACGAACTGCTCGTGCGCGACGGCGACCCGGCCCGGGCGCGGGAGCTCCTCCATTCGCTCCGGTCGCGCGACGACGGCGAGCGGGTCGAATCGCTCGAGAGAGCGTGCGCGGCCCACGAGTCGCTCGAGCGCTTCTTCGACGTGGTGCACGAGATCGACGCCACGCGATCGGTCTACGACGCGACCGTGCTCGAGGGGAGGTTGGAGCGGCTCCTCCGGACCGGCGCGCTCGAGGTCCGCCGTCCCTGGTCCGACTGCGTGCTCGCGCTCGCGCTCCATCACCTCGGCGACGCCGACGCCGCCCGCGAACGCCTGGCGGAGGCCGCGACGCAGCGGGAGACGCGGGCGGTCGTCGCCCTCCGCGCCCTCGTCGACGGCGCCGATCCCGAAGCGGCGCTCGCGGAGCTCCCCCCGACGTCCGCCGACGTGGCGGACGCCCCGCCGCGCGACGCCGCGGACGACCACGTGCTCGTCGCCGTCGCGCTCCGCCTCGCCGACGCGCCGCCCCCGGCGATCCGGCGGGAGATCGAGCGCGCGATGGAACGCCGCCGCGACCACGACCGGGCGCGCGAGGCGCTCGCGCTCCTCGAGCGGCGGGAGGGGAACCACGCGAAGGCGCTCGGCCTCTTCCTCGGGCTGGTGACGGCCGACGGATACCGACCCGTGACCCTCCTGCATCAGGCGTACGAGGCGCTCCTCCTCGGCGACCTCGACCAGGCGTCGCGTTGCCTCGAGCAGGTCCCGGAGCTCCACCGCGACGCGCGTCACGCGCTGATGACGTCCCAGGTCCTCCGGCGGCGAGGGCGGGTCGACGAGGCGCGCGTCCACGCGGAGGAGGCGTGCCGGCGCTGGCCCGACGACGGCGAACTCCGCGCCGAACTCGGGAACGCCCTCCTCTCCTCGGGAGAGACCCCGCGAGCGACCGAGTCGTTCCGCGCCGCGCTCGAGGCCGGACCCCGCTCGTTCGTCCGCGAGCGCGTGGAGGGCACCCTGGCGGCGTGCGAGCTGCGCGAGCTCCTCGACACCGCGCCGCGCGGGCGGGACATCGGCGCCGAGCTGCTCGCGCGCGCCGCCCGGTGGTCCGCGGCGGCCGCGCGCGCCGGCGACCCGGTGGCGGCCTCCGACCTCCACCTCGTCGTCGCCCGGTCGCGCCGGCTCCTCGGACGGCACGCCGAGGCGTGGGACGCGCTCGACCGGGCGATCTCCGCCGACCCGGAGAACGCGGCGGCGAGCACGACGTTCGCCCTCTGGGCGGCGGAGAGAGCGATCAACGCCCGGATGCGCGGAGCGGCCGACACCCCGGAGGACGACGCCGCGCTCCGCCGGGCCGAACGGTACGTCGACGCGATCGTCCGCGGCGCGCATCCGGCCGGCGAACGCGCGCTCCCCGACCAGTGCCGGCAGGACGCGTGGTACGCCTCGTTCCTCCTCGCGTGGTGCCGGGGCGACGACGCCGCGCTCGAGAGGACGCTCGACCTCCTCCCGGACGAGGCCCCGTACTACTGGACGTCCCAGCGCGAATCGATCGAGCAGTTGCTCGGGATGCGTCCCCGCTGAGCCTCGGACGGCCGGCCGGTCAATCGCCGTGCCCGTGCCCCGCACAGCCGTCCTCCGGACAGAACCCGGGGTCGGTCAGCCGGACCTCGACGGTCTGGCGCCCGGGCGAGACCTCGATCACCCGCAGGTCCTCCGGGGCGAACTCGAAGTTCCGGCCGGCCGACTCGCCGACCTCGAGGGTGCAGACCGACAGCAGGTACGAACCGGCCGTGACACCCGTGATCTCGAACCGCCCGGCCGCGTCGGTCCGGAGGTCGAGCAGCTCGCTGGAGTGCGGCCAGGTCGCCGCGCCGCGCCCCTCCCCGCCGCAGAGCGACGTCAGGTTGACGGCGAGCCCCGCGGCGGGAGCGCCGTGCCGGTCGACCACGCTCCCGACCAGGACCGCGTCGTCCGCGAGGAGGGTCGGTCCGCGTAGGTCGTGCTTCCGGAACCGCAGCACGCGCGCGCCGTCGAGGAGGACGGTGATCGCGTCGTTGGTCGCGGCGTGCCGGCGGAGCGCGAACGATCCGTCGGCGCCGATCCACGCGGCGGCCGGCATCCTCGTCGCGAGGTCGTCCGCCAGCGACGCGTTCGCGTAGATCGAACGGATCGCGGTCAGCGGAACGCGGCCGTCGACCACCAGCGCCTCCCGCTCGAAGCGGAGACCGCTCGGCGTCCCCTCCAGCGGGCCGCGCGCGAGCGGCAGGCGCACCTCGTGACGCTGGACCGCGCGCCGGGCGTCGACCGCGATCTCCTCGCTCCAGGTCCCCCGCTCCGGGACGAACAGCGTCACGCGGTACCGGCCCGGCGCCAGGTCTCCGAGGTCGAGGAGCCGCTCGCGGGCGAGGGCCTCGCACGCCTCCGCCTGGATCCCCTTCAGGCCGTCGGCCGCGACGTTCCGGTTCCGCTCCGAGGGGACGTCGACGGGGAGGACGTCGAGCACGACGCCCGACCCGGCCCGCCGGAGCACCGACGCGGCGAGCGTCGGATCGGGGAAGGCGAGGGCGACGCGGTGCCGCTCCGCCCTCCGCACCGTCACCTCCTCCGCGTGACGCACGCGCCGGGGGGACGTCTCGCACGGATCGACGCGTCGGCCGGGCGTTCGGTCGTGGACGTGGAAGAGGCACGGGAACGAGACCCCTTCCACGTCGGCGCGGCCGCCCGCGTCGGTGACGACGACGCGGTGCTCGGTCACCGTCGCGTCGGGGCCCGACAGCATGACGAGATGGAGCTCCTCCCGCGCCAGCACCCGGCCGTCGTCGCCGACGTAGCGGATCGAGAACGCGTCCCGCCGGGTCTCGACGTCGAGCGTGAATCGGAAGACGTCCGGCGCGGGCGCCTCGTCGTCCACCTCGAGCGCGACCTCCTTCAGCCCCACCCCGGAGAGGAAGACCCCCGCCGTCCCCTCGGGCGGCGGCGCGCCGCCGGGCACGACCTCCTCGGCGACGAACGTCCCCGATCCGGCGAGCGCGGCGGGCCGGAACCGGAGCCCGCGCCAGACGACCGCGAAGCGCCGCAGCCGACCCGCTTCGATCGGAGCGCCGTCGACGAGGAGGACCGCCTCGACCCGCAGCGTCGGGTGACGGATCGGGGCCACCTCGAGGTCCACGTCCGCCCCCTCGGGACCGAGGTCGAGCGGCTCCTCGAACGCCCGGTGCTCCGGGTCGCCGTCGACGGAGTACCGGAGGCCGCCGAGAGAGATCCGGTACCGACCGACCGGGAGCCGGACGACCGCCTCCCCGCGCGCGCCGGACCGGACCGTCCGCCGCACCGTCGGCGCCCCCTCCCGCCGGAACGCCACCGGCACGTCGACCGGCGACGCGCCGGTGCGGACCCTCAACCGAACCTCTCCCGGCGGGAAGAGCGTGAGGTGCAGGGTCTCGTCGTCGTGGGGGCTCCTCGCCGCCCGCCCGGCCCGGTCGGGGATCGCGATCCGGTCGGGCCAGACGAGGCGCGCCCCGACCGCCTCCGGGGCCGCCGACACCCAGTAGCGTCCCCCCTCGATCGGGAGCGGCGTCGGCCGGCCGAGGGGCAGGTCCACCGAGAACGTCGCGTCCCCTTCCGCCGAACGGAAGCGGACC
>JBICIB010000174.1:0-2500 GCA_043101415.1 Planctomycetota bacterium JB042
GTGCTTGAACGCGTAGGCGGCGATCGTCGGCACCTTCGCGAGGAGGCGGTGCGTCGAGAGGTTCGACTGGCCCTCGTCGTTCGGGTCGAGGAAGTTCTGATAGAAGGTCGAGAGCGCGCCGATCACCGCCGCGCAGATCGCCATCGGATGCGCCTTCTTCGGGAACGCGCCGAAGAACCGCTTCACGTCCTCGTGCAGCATCGTGTGGAGGCGGATGTCCTCCTTGAACGACTGGAGTTCGCTCGCCTTCGGGAGTTCGCCGTGCAGCAGCAGCCAGGCGACCTCGAGGAACGACGACCGCTCCGCGAGCTGCTCGATCGGATAGCCGCGGTACCGGAGGATCCCCTTCTCGCCGTCGATGAAGGTGATCGCGCTGCGGCACGACCCGGTGTTCACGTAGCCGGGGTCGAGCGTGATGAGCCCGAGCTCCTTGCGGAGCGCCGAGATGTCGATCGCACGCTCCTTCTCGGTGCCTTCGATCACCGGGAGCTCGAGAGTCCGACCGTCGTAATGGAGCTCGGCCTTCGCCGTCATGGGGGTGGTCTCCGCGCACTGACTCCGGGACAGGACAGCTGTTTTTTTCCCCCCGGACACGAACGTGTCGAGGATGCTGAAACCCCGGGAGGGATGCCAGCTTTTTCGTCCAATCCCCCGGTTTAGTTTTAGTTTAGGGGCGCTTTCCGCCCGTCGAGAAGAGGTCGCCGATGCCGCGCACCGCCCGCGCGCCCTGGTCCGTGTTGCCGCTCGTCCTCGCCGCCTGCTCCCCCGGGCCGGGAGCGTCCTCTCCGGAGCCCGCCATGCCCGCCGACGTCCACTCGTTCGCCCGCCCGACCGAGGCGCGCGTCACCCACCTCGAGCTCGATCTGAGGGCCGACTTCGACGCTCGGACGCTGTCCGGCACCGCCGCGCTCGACGTCGAGACCGGGGGCGGCACGGGCCGGGTCGTCCTCGACACCGACGGGCTCGAGATCGAACGGGTGGAGGACGGGGACGGCGCGCCGCTCGACTGGCGCCTCGGCGACGCGGACCCCGTGCTCGGGCGGCCGCTCGAGGTGGACCTCGGCGCGGCCGAGCGGATCGTGGTGACGTATCGCACCCGAGAGGACGCGGCGGCGGTCCAGTGGCTGACGCCGGCCCAGACGTCCGGCGACTCCCCGTTCCTGTTCACCCAGGGACAGGCGATCCTGACCCGGACCTGGATCCCGTGTCAGGACACGCCGTCCGTCCGCCACCCCTGGACCGGCCGGATCGTCGTCCCCGACGGCCTCCGCGCGGTCATGAGCGCCGAGCAGCTCACGCCCGAGGGCGAGCCGACGGACGGCGGCCGCGCGTTCCGGTTCCGCATGCCGCACCCGGTCCCGTCGTACCTCGTCGCGCTCGCGATCGGCGACCTCCAGTTCCGGGAGGTCGGCGCGCGCTCGGGGGTCTACGCCGAGCCGGCGCTGATCGACGCCGCGGCGGCCGAGTTCGAGGACACCGAGCGCATGATCGAGGCGGCCGAGGAGCTGTACGGCCCGTACCTCTGGGGGCGGTACGACCTCCTGGTCCTCCCCCCGTCGTTCCCGTTCGGAGGGATGGAGAACCCGTGCCTCACCTTCGCGACGCCGACCATCATCGCCGGCGACAAGTCGCTGGTGTCGCTGGTCGCGCACGAGCTCGCCCACTCGTGGTCCGGCAACCTCGTGACGAACGCGGTCTGGGCCGACCTCTGGTTGAACGAGGGGTTCACGGTCTACTTCGAGAACCGGATCATGGAGGTGATCTACGGGGAGGACGACGCCCGGATGCTCCGCGTGCTCGGGTGGCAGGACCTCCAGCAGGACCTCCGCGAGCTCGGCGCCGACTCGAAGGAGACGCGGCTCGAGCTCGACCTCGCCGGCCGGAACCCCGACGACGCGTTCTCGAACGTCCCGTACGAGAAGGGCGCGCTGTTCCTCCGGACGATCGAGCGGATCGTCGGGCGCGAGCGGTTCGACGCGTTCCTCGCCGACTACTTCGACCGGTTCCGCTTCCGGTCGATGACCTCGGCCCGGTTCCTCGCCCATCTCCGGGAGAGCCTGTTCGCGGACGACGAGGCCGGGTGGGACGAGCTCGATCCGGAGGCCTGGGTGCACGGCGCCGGGCTGCCGGCGAGCGCGCGGCGGCCCGAGTCCCCGCGGTTCGCCGCCGTCGACGAGGCGCGCGGGGCGTTCGTCGCCGGGGGCGCTCCGCCCGAGGCCGCGTGGAGCGGATGGACGACCCACGAGCGGCTGCACTTCCTCCGCGGGCTCGACCGGCCGCTCTCCGAGGAGCGCCTGCGCGGGCTGGACGCCGCGCTCGGCCTGTCGGGGACCGGCAACAGCGAGCTCCGGTTCGAGTGGCTCCGGATCGGGATCCGGAACCGGTACGAACCGTCGTTCGACCCGCTCCGCGACTTCCTGACCCGCCAGGGAAGGAGGAAGTTCCTCCGCCCGCTGTACGCCGACCTCGTCCGGACCAACTGGGGGAAGTCGCTCGCCCG
>JBICIB010000175.1:0-7324 GCA_043101415.1 Planctomycetota bacterium JB042
GGTCCGCGTCGTCGCCGCGGCCGGCGACGTCGAGCAGAGGAGCGTCCTCCGGCTGACGCCGTTCTTCGGCGCGGCGCGGCTGTTCGCGTTCGACGCCGCCCGGCCGGAGCTCGGCCTGACCCCGCTCGCGACCCCGGCGTTCGGAGAGGAGGTCGCGGACGTGATCCTGCACCCCGACGGACGCCGCGCGGCCTGGGTGCACGTCGCGGCCGGAACGCCGTCCGTCCGCGTGTTCGAGTGGGAGAGCGGGGCCTCGTGGACCGCGGCGAACCTCGTCGGCGTCGTCTCGCGCGGCAGCCTCCGCTGGCTGCATGTCGGCTTCGACACCGTCGCCTACGCGCTCGGCACGAACGACGCCGTCCACCCGACCGACGCGGTCGTCGAGCACCTGGCGCTGGAGACCGGCGCCCGGAAGGCGGTCACCACGACCGGCACGAACGTCTTCCTCGTCGGGACGACCGAGGAGGTGCTGGAGCTGCCGAAGGTGTTCACCGCCAACGTCGACGAGACGACGTTCGGGGTCGGGCGGCAGAGCACGATGAACGTGTCGGTGAAGGTGCTGAAGGACGGGCCGTCGCCCCAGACCGTCACGGTGACGATCGCCGGCGACGGCCCGACCTTCGCCGACGGCACGCGGACGAAGACCGTGCCGTGCCAGAGCGGCGACACCCCGTTCCCGATCCTCGCCGGGACGAAGCCGGGCTGCTACGACGTGGTCGTCGCCGGCCGGGTGCGGTCCGCGAAGATCCACGTGTTGAAGGCGACGCCGACCTTCCGGACGGCGGGCCTCATGTCGACGGACAACACCTGCGAGCTGAAGAAGAGCGGCGGGATCGACTTCAAGCTCGGGCCGGGCACGAACCTGAACGGCAACCGGCTCACCAACACGATGGAGCTCCGCTTCACGATCACCCCGAAGGACGGCTGCGACGCCGTCTTCGACATCAAGCGGACCGGGAAGATCCGGCACTTCTTCAACGGGTGTCCCGTCGGCCCGCTCCACTCGTTCGAGGACGACTCGAACGACCTCGACGAGTCGCTCGTCCCGTCGAAGGACGGGAACATCTACTCCATCGACGGCCCCGGGCCGGGGAACCCGAACTTCGGCGCGGCAGGGGACCGGTACGAGCAGCACAACCGGTTCCGGGAGTGGGTCGAGGTCGAGAACAAGGGGCGGTTCGAGCGCCTCTCGGACGAGAACGTCGACTGGGAGTCGCGCGTGGTGATCGAGCAGAGGCCGCCGTCCGCCCCCACGCCCGCCGTCCACGTGCTCCCGGGGTGCCTGATCCAGCTCGGCTGGGCCCAGGTCGACCTCGTGACTCCGTACTCGACTCCGTCCGGTTCGTGTCCCTGATCGCCTCGTTCGGCCCTCGCCCGTCGGCGCCGATCGTCAGAGGATCGGCGCGAACAGCCGCGCCAGCCGCACGGCGACCCGGAACCAGAGCGGCTTCGCCTCGAGGTCGGCCACGCCGAACGGCGACGCGTTGGCGAGGTCCGCCTCGAGCATCCGCTCGACCTCCCGGGCGAAGGCGCCGTCCGCGACGACCGCCATCAGCTCGAAGTTCAACCGGAAGGAGCGGTTGTCGAGGTTCGCCGTCCCGACCGCGGCGACGTCGTCGTCGACCAGCACGACCTTCTGGTGCAGGAAGCCCGGCGTGTACCGGAGCACCTTCACGCCCGCCGGCTCGACCTCGCCGAGGTAGGAGCACGACGCGAGGTGGACCAGCTTGTGATCCGGGTTCTCCGGCACGAGGACCCGGACGTCGACGCCGCGCAGCGCCGCGAGCTGCAGGGCGTGGAGGACCGACGAGTCGGGGACGAAGTACGGGGTGGCGATCCAGAGCCGGCGGCGCGCCGCGTGGATCGCGTGGACGAAGAAGAGGCCGCACGACTCGAGCAGGTCGGCGGGGCCGGTCGCGAGGATCAGGGTCGATCGATCCTCGGTCGGCGACGGCACCGGTCGCCACGGGAGCTCGGGGATGGTCCGCGTCGACCAGTACCAGTCCTCGAGGAACGACAGCTGGGCGCAGATGGCGGCCGGTCCGTCGAGCCGGAGATGGGTGTCCCGCCAGCGGCCGAACCTCGGGTCGCGGCCGCGGTACTCGTCGCCGACGTTCGCGCCGCCGACCAACGCCACCTCGCCGTCGACGACGACGACCTTCCGGTGGTTGCGGAAGTTGATCTGGAAGCGGTTGCGCCGGCCGCGGCGCGAGTGGAAGGCGTGGACCTCCGCCCCGCTCGCGCGCAGGTCGTCGAGGTACTCCTCCGACAGCTCGTACGATCCGATCTCGTCGTAGAGGAAGTGGACGCGGACGCCGGCCTCCGCGCGCTCCTTCAGCGCGGCCGCCAGCTCCCGCCCCGTCTCGTCGTGCCGCACGATGTAGAACTGCACCAGGACCGATTCGCGCGCCGCGGCGATCGCCTCGATCAGCGCGGCGTGGATCGCGTCCCCGTCGATCAGGAGCCGGACGTCGTTCCCGCGCGTGAACGGGAGCTTCACCAGGTTCTCCAGCGCCTGGAACCGCCGGAGCGGAACGCTCAGGTCGGCCCGGAACGGCGTCAGCTCGTTCGCCACCCGGTCGACGATCCGGTCGAGCTTCTCGTACCCGAGCCGCCGCGCCACCACGTACCCGTGGAAGCGGCGGCGCCCGAACACCCAGTACGCCGGGAGCGCGACGTACGGGACCGTGCTCAGCGCGAACGCCCAGGCGATCGCCCCCTGCGGGGAGCGGGCGCTCAGGAGGGCGTCGACCGCGCTCAGGATCCCGAGCCCGTGCAGGGCGGTCACGAGCAGGCTGAGGATCCAGAGGAGGTCGGTGGTCATCCTCCACCCATGATCCCGGCCCGCCGGCCCGAGTTCCAGCTCCCGCCCCCTCCGGTCGATAGACGGAAGGGGGTGCGGTTCGAACGCGAACCGCGGCCGACCTATGATCGGACCCATGACGAACCAGAGCCTGCAAGAGACCCACGCGCCGGGGCTGCGTTGCTTCGGCTGCGGCCCCGCGAACGAGAAGGGGCTGCGCATCCGATCGATCGTCGCCGGCGACGAGGTCGTCTGCGACGGGACCCCCGAGCCGCACCACGAGGCGTTCCCCGGCATGCTGAACGGCGGGATCTGCGGGGCGCTGCTCGACTGCCACTGCAACTGGACCGCGGCGCACCACCTGATGACGAAGCGCGGCGGCGACCATCCGCCGTGCACGGTCACCGCCGAGTACACGATCACGCTGAAGCGGCCGACCCCGACCGACGGCCCGGTCCACCTCCGCGCGCACGTCGTCGAGTCGACCGACGCCCGCGCGGTCGTCGAGGGGACGCTGGAGGCGGGCGGGAAGGTGACGGCGACGTGCCGCGGCACGTTCGTCGCCGTGAAGGAGGGCCATCCGGCCTTCCACCGCTGGTAGGGGCGACGCGCGCGATGCCGGCCGCGGCGATCTTCGAGAGGGCGTGGATCTTCGTCGGCGTCGGGGCGTTCCTCGGCGCCGTCGGCGTGGCGCTCCTCGTCTGGGCGCGGCACGCGGACGCGAGCAACTGGATCCTCCAGCGGGCGCCGCTCCTCTCCCTCGGCCACCTGAACGCGCGCGACGACGCGTGGGTCCGCGGCGACGTCCGGTGCGACGCGCCGCTCCACGTCCCCCACTTCGGCGAGGCGTGCGTCGCGTACGACTACCGCCAGGAGGAGAAGATCGAGGAGTCGATCGAGGACTCGGACGGCCGCCGGAGGACGCGCACGCGCTGGGTCACCCGCCAGGCGCGCGTCGAGGCCGTCGACTTCGAGATCGTCGAGGGGGACGGCTCGATCCGGATCCACGCCGACGAGGCGGACCTCCGCGACCTGCCGCGACGGAGCGAGACGACGCACGGCGGCCAGCTCCGCCATTCGGCCCGATTCCTGCCGCTCCCCTCGACCGTGAGCGCGCTCGGCTGCGTCTCCGAACACGCCGACTGGCTGGAGAAGCACGCGAACATCCCGCTGCTCGTCACCCCGAAGACGCGCGAAGAGGTGATCGAGGCGGCGGAGCGCGCCGAGGGAGCGTCCCGGATCGGCGGGCACGTCGCGCTGCTGCTCGGACTCTGCGCGGTGCTGCACGGACTCGGCGTCCGCGCCGGCTTCCCGACCGACGCGAGCACGATCTGGAGCGCCCCGCACGCGATCCTCGCCGCGATCACCGGGGTCACGCTCTTCGTCTCCTCGTGGACGCTCTACGCCTTCAACACGATGCTGACGTACCGCCTCCGGACGAGGACCGCGTGGCACCAGATCGACGTCGACCTGAAGAACCGGTTCGACCTCGTGCCGCGGCTCGTCGAGGTCGTGAAGGGGGCGGTCGGCCACGAGCAGGAGCTGTTCGAGCGGCTCGCGCGGCTGCGCGCGAACGCCCTCGACCGGAACGCCGTCATCGCCGGCGATCGTCGCTGCCGCGACGACCTGCGCCACCTCGTCCTCCTCGCCGAGGAGTACCCCGAACTCGGCACCGCCCCCCTCTTCCGGAAGCTCCACCGCGAGCTCGTCGCGCTGGAGGACAAGATCGCTCACGACCGCGCCTTCTACGACGACTGCGCGACCGAGTTCAACACGGTCATCGCGAGCGTCCCCCACCGCTGGATCGCCGGGCTCTGCGCGATGAAGGAGGCGCCGCTCTTCCGCGCCGCGTCGCCCGAGACGCGCCCGCCCGTCTTCGAGGTGATCGGTCCGAAGCGGCCGCGGGAGACGACCGCCCCGTAGACCGCCGGCACCCGGTCCTCTCGACGCATCCGGATCCGGGCCGACTCCGCGGCGCGAACGGGTACGGTGAGAGGTCCGCGCCCGGAACGAAGAAGCGACCCCACGATGCCCGACCTCTCCGCCCTCGCGCCGAACCGCCTGTTCGACCTCGACGCCTTCGCGCACCGCGCGCTGTTCGACGGCGCGACGTACGCCTGGGAGGCGCTCCCGCGGCTGGCGGAGCACCTCGAACGCCTCCTCGACGGTGCGACGCTCGCACGCCCGGGCGACTTCCCCGGCGCCCACCTCGAAGGGAAGGTCCTCGTCGGCGCGGGGACGACGATCGAGCCCGGCGCGTTCGTCCGCGGGCCGGCGGTGATCGGCGAGGGGTGCGAGATCCGCGCGCACGCCTACCTGCGCGGGAAGGTCCTGGTGGGCGACCGCTGCGTGATCGGCAGCAGCGAGCTGAAGGGGACGATCCTGATGAACGACGCCCACGCCGCCCACTTCAACTACTGCGGCGACGCGATCCTCGGCCACCGGACGAACCTCGGGGCGGGGACCAAGCTCGCCAACCTCCGGTTCGACGGCCGGCCGGTCCGCGTCGCGTTCGACGGCGAGCGGATCGACACCGGCCTCCGGAAGCTCTCCTCCGTCCTCGGCGACGACGCGCAGACCGGATGCAACTCGGTCCTCAACCCGGGGACGGTCCTCGCGCGCGGCGCGGTCGTCGCCCCCACCGCGAACGTCGGCGGGTTCGTACCGGCCCGCGGCGGCTGACCCGACGCCGCCCGGAGGCTAGGGAGGCTTCGTCCCGGACTTGCCTGCGGTCGGCTCGGGGCAGGGCCGGTCCGGGAGGTTCGCGAACAGGACCAGCACCTCCTCCGGAGAGAGCGCGCGGGAGTAGATCCGGAGCTCGTCGATCCTCCCGTCGAACGGGCGCGCCCCGGCCCCCGGCGGCTGGTTCCCGATCGCGACCCCGACCGTCGGGTCCGTCGCGAGCGCGCCCTGCTTCGGGAGGACGCCGACCGGGACCGCGTCCCGGTACAGCGTCATCGTCTGGCCGTCGTACACCGCGGCGACGTGCGTCCAGACCCCGGGGACGAGGTCGCCGGCGCTCGCGATCAGGGTCGACGTGCTCCCGCCCGCCTTCAGCCGCCACCGCAGGCGGTACCCGCCGCCGGCCGCGATCGTGCTCAGCATCCAATGGTGCTCGTCGTCCTGGACGCCCGTCGCCTTCGAGAGGATGCGACCGTCCATCTGCCCGAAGTCGTCGGCCCGGATCCACGCCGAGAAGCTGACCCCCTCCCCGCCGACGTCGAGACCGTCGACCGTCACCACGTCGTCGACGCCGTCGAAGTCGAGCGCGTGGCCGCCGGCCTTCGACGGGTCCGGCTGGTCGGTCGTCCAGGTCGCGCCGTCGATCGCGCCGTTCGCCGTCCCGCCCGCCGCGTCGAGCGCCGTCGGGCCCGCGCCGGCGTCGAACCGCCACCGGACCGCGAGCCCGTCGAGGACGTCGTGAACGCACGGGACGACGTGCACGACGGTCTCGTCCTGGCTCTCGTCCTCGCCGTCGTCGACCGTGTACCGGAAGCCGTATCGCCCGACCAGGCGCGGCGTGAAGAACGCCACCGTCTCGTCGGCGTTCCCGAGCGCGACCGGCGGCCCGGAGACCTGCTGCCAGGCGTCGGTCAGCAGGAGGTCGTCCCCGTCCGGGTCGGTCGACGCGGCGCCGATCAGCTTCGCTTCCGATCCGGCGGCGACGGTCTGGTCCGGTCCGGCGGACGCGATCGGCGGGACGTTCTCGCCGTCCTCGACCTCGAAGTGCGCCTCGGCGATCCCGCTCGGGAGGAGCGGCGGGGCGAACGAGCGCGCCCTCACCGTCGCGGTGAACGGGACCGCGAACGGGCCGGCGTACGGCGTCGACCCCTCGGTCGGCGCCGTTCCGTCGAGCGTGTACCTCACCGTCGCTCCGGGCGTGCCGGTCGAGAGGGTGACCGTCGGCGGCGCCGCGAACGTCCCGCCGGGCGGCGAGAGGACGGGCGTCTCCGCGTGCGCCTCCCCGGTGTACCGGACCCGGCGGACCTCGCCGCCGTCGGTCGTGTAGCTGGTGAGCACGAAGTAGAGGTCGCCGTCCGGACCGACGCGGGGCTGGATCGGCTTCAACGTCGTCCCCGCCGCGTCGACGGTCCCGACCGAGGGGAGGAACGGGACGACCGTCGGGTCGGTCGCGGACGCCACGACGTTCAGGTCCCCCGGCGGCCCGCCCTGGCTGCCGTTCTTCCCCCACAGCGTCGTGAACAACGACCCGTGCCACTCGGGCGGGAACGGCCCGCCGGCGGGCATCCACGCCCCCCCGGTCACGAGCGCGCCCCCCGCGTCCCCGACGGTCACCCACGCCGACGTCGGCACGCCGATCCCCGGGTTCCCCTGGTGGCCGTAGTTCGCGCCGGGGACGAGCGGGTGGATCGTCGACTTCGTCGCCCCGACGGCGTCGTGGACGTGCCTCGTGCCGAGCGTCGGATGCGCGGTCAGGGCGAAGGGGTTCCGGAGGCCGAGCGCGACGCTCGCGCGGAGCGCGCCCGACGTCCGGCCGACGAACGGGTTGTCGCTCGGGAT
>JBICIB010000176.1:0-3908 GCA_043101415.1 Planctomycetota bacterium JB042
CTGCTCTCCCCTGCTCTCCGTGCTTCCCCCAGATACCTCTCCTCCCTCCCGTCCGCGTGATGCGCCTGATGCCCAGCGAGGATCCACGCCTGCGCTCTCGTCGTGAACTCGCAGCCGGACGCGGTGCCCCTCCGGTCCCAGACGTCCGGGGGGAACGAGCGGAGGAGGGCGAGGGTCGAGAGGCGGACGAGGCGGAACTCCTCGAGGAGGGAGTCGAGGTCGCGGGCGTCGAAGCGGCCGGTCCGGACGTAGAGCTGTTCGTCGAACGACGGGAACGGTTCGGGGTCGCTCCGGGCGAAGGCGAGGGCGCGGAGGGCGAAGGCGCGCTCGCCGTCGACCACGTGGCCGAGCACCTCCTTCAGGCTCCACTTCCCCTCGGCGTAGCGGCGCGCGCCGGCCTCGTCGTCGAGGGGGTCGAGGAGGTCGATCGTGCGGTGCATCTCCGACTCGAGCGTCTCCAGCAGGTCGCCGTCGGGGACGCGCTCGACGTACGGGCGGTAGAACGGGGCGAACTCGTCGTCGCGGGGGCGGGTGTTCATCGGATCGGCTCCGGGGGATGAGGTCAGCGGCGCAGCTCGGCGCGCTGGGTCGAGGTGACGGGGAACGAGCGGACGATCGGGACGTCTCCGCCGCCGGTGTCGCGCCCGCCCTCGTCGTCGGACGAGACGATGACGTCGAAGGTCATCCGGTCGCCGTGGCGGCGCCAGCGCATCACGAGCCGGCTCCCGCCGACCGCGTACGACTGGGTCAGCGTGTCGGCGCCGAACCACGACTCGACCTCGACGCCGTTCCGCTCGTCGACGAGGTAGCGGCCGCGCGCGGGGTCGACGGCGACGAGCGTGTACGCGCGCCGGCTCGGGGCGCAGCCGTCGTCGTACTCGATCGTGAACTCCCACCGCGCGGGGTCGTCGGTCGCGGCGATCTCCAGGGCCATGTCGACGACGCGGGGGCGCGGGCTCCCCGGGCGCGTGATCTCGAGCGGCCCGCTCCAGCGTCCGACCCAGCTGGCGGGGAACGGCGGCGGGGAGGCGATCCAGGCGAGGCCCTTCAGGCTCTCGGGGAGCGCGCGCGGCGGCGACGGACCGTCGACGAGCTCGATCTCGCCGGTGCGGCGGCTCCAGGTGACGACGCGGCCGGAGGCGAGGTCGACCCGCCGTTCGACGTCCTCCCGTTCCGCCTCTTCGCCGCCCGGTTCGAGGCGGCGCCAGTCGCCCGTCCGGGGATCGAGCTCGTCGGCCGCACCGGAGCGCTCGACCACGAGGCGCGGGGCGTCCGAACGGAGGGCGACGTCACGGATCGGCGCGTCCGCCGCCGGCAGGGAGAACGACTCGCCGCCGCCGCTCTCGAGGTCGACGCAGGTGACGGTCGAGCCGCCGACGAAGGCGGCGAGCGGCCGATCGAGCGCGGCGACCAGCGAGAACGGTCCGGGCTCCGGCGCCGGGAACACGACGCCGTCGCGCGACCGCGGGGGGTCGCCGGGTTCGAGTCCGTCGAGCGCGAACGCGTGCGCCCAGAGGGTCGGCTCCCCCCGCTCGTCCGGCGCCGCGGCCGGGTCGCCGAGGACCAGCAGCCGCTCTCCCCGCTCGCCGGCGAAGCGGACCGTCCCTCGCGGGCCGAGCGGGCCGTCCGGACGGGCGACGCCCTCGAGCAGGACGGGGCGGGACGCGCGCGCCAGGGTCCGCCCGTCGAGCAGACGCAGCGTCGCCGCCCCCCGTCCCGCCGCCTCGAGCACCGCGACCCGAGGGCGGACCTCTTCGCCGCCGGCGGGGCGGACGGCCCACCCGACCACCCGCCCGACCTCGGCCAGCGCCGCGACCTCGAGCCGCTCGTTCAGGAGCGCCAGGTGTCCGAACGGACCGTGCCGGCTGACCGTCCGGGCCGCGAGCACGGGCGGCCCGTCCCCGGTCACCTCGAACCGCTCGTCGTGGTGGTGGTGCTGGAGGGCGATCGACAGGAGGAGGGCGGAGATCGGCGTCATCCCGAAGAGCTTGGCCGATCCGCTCCCGGCGCACCACCCCCGCGCGCCGAATCCGTGCCCCGCGCTCGCCCGGCTCGCCCGAGCGGTCGGGCGGAGCCCCGTGCGGACGGTTCTCGGAACGGTAGACTGAGCGGTTCGACCGAACGCAGGGAGACCGCATGCGCGCCGTCGTCATCCACGAGCACGGAGACCTCGACCGACTCGTCCTGGAGGACCGCCCGACGCCCGAGCCGGGGCCGGGCGAGGTCCGGGTGAAGGTCGTCGCCTGCGCGATGAACCACCTCGACACCTGGGTCCGGCGCGGCGTGCCGGGGCATCGCTTCCCGCTGCCGATCGTGCCGGGGTGCGACTTCGCCGGGACCGTCGACGCTCTCGGCGACGGCGTGGCGAACGTCGCGGTCGGGGACGAGGTCTGCGTCGCGCCCGGCTTCGGCTGCGGGACGTGCGAGGAGTGCGCGGACGGCGACGACAATCTCTGCCGGCGATACGGCATCTTCGGCGAGACGTGCGACGGCGGGTGCGCGGAGTTCGCGGTGATTTCCGCCCGGAACGCGCTGCCGAAGCCGGCTCGCCTCACGTGGGAGGAGGCGGCCGCGGCGCCGCTCGCCTACCTGACCGCGTGGCACATGGTCGTCCACCGCGCGAAGCTCGAGCCCGGACAGACGGTCCTCGTCCAGGCCGGCGGCTCGGGCGTCGGCGTGGCGGCGATCCAGATCGCGAAGCTGCTCGGCGCGAAGGTGATCACGACCGCCGGCACCGACGAGAAGGTCGCGCGGGCGGTCGCGCTCGGCGCCGACGTCGGCGTGAACTACCGGACGCACGACTTCCTGAAGGAGGTGAAGGCGTGGACCGGGAAGGCCGGCGTCGACGTCGCGATCGACCACGTCGGCGAGCCGACGATCGGGAAGTCGATCGCCGCGCTGAAGAAGGGGGGCGCGCTCGTGACCTGCGGCGCGACCGCCGGCTTCGAGCTGAAGACCGACCTCCGCCTCGTCTTCTTCAAGTCGCTGTCGATCCTCGGCTCGACGATGGGGAGCCTCGGCGAGGTCCACGACGTCCTGCGGCTGATGGAGGACGGCCGGCTCACGCCCGTCGTCCACTCCGTGCTGCCGCTCGAGGAGATCCGGGAGGCACACCGCATCCTGGGAGACCGCGAAGTGTTCGGAAAGGTGGTGGTCAGGCCATGACGGCAGTCGGCACGGACGGAGCGGGCGGCGATCGGATCGCCGTCGAGGAGCGGGACGGGATCTGCACGATCACCCTCGACCGGCCGGAGGTCCGGAACGCGATCGACAAGGAGACGATCGACGCGCTGCACCGGACGCTCGACCGGCTGGCGGACGAGGACACGGTCTCGTGCGTCGTCCTGACCGGCGCGGGCGGGAAGGCGTTCGCCGCCGGCGCGGACATCGCGCAGCTGAAGGAGCGCGACCGGACGGACGCCCTCCGCGCGATCAACTCGACCCTCTTCAAGAAGCTCGAGGAGTTCCCGTACCCCACGATCGCCGCGGTCGTCGGGTACGCGCTCGGCGGCGGGAACGAGCTGGCGATGGCGTGCGACCTCCGCGTCGCCGGCAAGAGCGCCACGTTCGGCCAGCCGGAGGTCGGCCTCGGGATCCTCGCCGGCGCCGGCGCGATCGAGCGGCTGCCGCGCCTCGTCGGGCTCGGACGCGCGAAGGAGATCCTCTACACCGGCCGCTTCCTCGACGCGGAGGAGGCGCTCGCGATCGGCCTCGTGAACGAGGTGGTCGAGGACCACGCGGTCATGGAGACGGCGCTCGGCCTCGCCAAGGCGATCCAGAAGAACGATCGCCTCGCCCTCCGCCTGACGAAGGCGTCGCTGAACGCCACCGCGCGCGCCAACGACCAGGTCGGCCTCGCGATCGACGCGATCGCCCAGGCGGTCTGCTTCGAGTCGGACGAGAAGCAC
>JBICIB010000177.1:0-3963 GCA_043101415.1 Planctomycetota bacterium JB042
CAACCCGACGAAGAAGAGCGCGGTCGAGGGGGCGAGCGCTCCGGAGAGTTCGAGCGTCACCTGCTGGCCGACCTCGGGGCAGCCGCTCATCGACAGGCTCGGCACGAAGCCGCCGCTGCCCGGGCACCCGGCGCCGTACGTCGTGGCCGAGCCGGGGCAGCTCCCCGTGCTGATGCAGCCGTTCACCCAGAGGTCCATCTCGCTCCCGGGGCCGACGCCGCCGAGGTCGATGGCGCGGCCGTAGAAGCGGAAGTCGTCCATCACCGTGCCGGGCGTCATGCTGCTGAGCTGACCCATCACCCGAAAGTTCGCGATGCCGTTCAGGTTCAAGGCGGTCTGCGCCACGGTGTTGTTCAGGACGCCGTTCAGGTAGCCGCGGATCTCGGGGACGCTCGAGTCGTACACCCAGCAGACGTGCGACGGGGGCCCGGCCAGGGCGCCGAAGATGTCGACGTCGTTGATGTTGTTCGCGCGCAGGGCGATGCTGTTCCCTCCGGTGACCGCGCGGAACGCGAACGAGGTCGGCTCGCCGAAGAAGTACATGAAGCCGCCGGGCGCCGACGAGACGTCGAGGTGCATGCCGACCGACCAGTCGCTCGTGCCGAGCGTGAGCGGCCATCCCGTGTCGATGAAGGCGCTCGACGCGGTCGGCGAGCATGCCCGGTCGCCGCAGGAGACCCCGGTCGGGAAGGTGAGGCCCGGCCCGACGACGCCGTCGCCGATCGAGCCGGTCGCCATGTTCTGGGCGCTCGCGGTGTCGAAGTCGTACCAGAGGATCTCGGGCGCCTGCGCGGCCGCCGTCGCCGATCCGATGAGGGTGAAGAGCCCGGCCAGGACCAGGTTCCTTGTCATGACGCTCCTCCGAGGGTGGGGGTGAGGATCCGGTCGCTCCCCGACCGGCGCGGTCATTGTCGGTCGCTCGGGCGGAGGGGCGGGGGGAGTTCGGACAAAAAAAAGGCGCCTCGGAGGCGCCGCCAGCGGCGTCGCGGGCGTCTCGATCGCGCGCGCGGTCTGATACGATCGCCGCCGTCCGGGCGTGCCGCGGCCGCTCGGACACGACACGGCCGGAGCCGCCCGGTCGGAGATCCCGAGGAGCATGGACCCGATGACGAGGCGGTCTTCCCGCAGGCGGATCCTCTTCGCCGCGGACAACGGCGTGTGCGTCGCGATGTACCGGAGGCTGAGCGATCGCCTTCGCCACGACCCGCGCCTGGTTCTCTACCACTCGCTCTACCTGAAGGGGACGCGGGGCGCCGGGCGTTCGCGCCGCGCCGATCCCCGGGCCTACCTGCGCGAGCAGGATCTCGGGGGCCGCATCGTCCACTACCGCCTCGGACGGGTCCTCCCCGTCGACGCGTGCGTCACCCCGAGCTTCAACGACCGCGTGCAGCCGTTGAACGCCCGACGGACCATCCAGGTCTTCCACGGGGTGTCGTTCAAGAACTACTGCATCAAGGAGAAGGCGCGCCGGTACGACCGCCTCTACCTCCCGGGCCGGTACCACCGGCGCCGCTACGTCGAGGCGGGGCTGTTCGCCGACGACGACCCCCGCCTCGTCGTGACCGGCCTCCCGAAGCTCGACCGCCTGGTGGACGGGTCGCTCGAGCGGAACGCCGTGCTCGCCGACCTCGGTCTCGACCCGGCGCTCCCGACCGTGCTGTTCGCGCCGACCGGCGATCCGGGGAACGCGCTCGCCCGGTTCGGCGAGCCGATCCTCGCCGAACTCCTCGACCAGCCGATCAACGTGATCGTGAAGCCGCACGACCATCCGCGGCGCGATCCGGGCTGCGCGATCGACTGGCCCGAGCGGCTCCGTTCGGTCGACCACCCCCGATTCCACGCCGGGCTGGGCGCGGACGTGACGCCGCTCCTCGCGGCGGCGGACCTGCTGCTGACCGACGCGTCGTCCGTCGCCTTCGAGTACACGCTGCTCGACCGGCCGATCGTGTTCATGCATGTCCCGGAGATCCTGGAGGGGCCGCGGGCGGCGCGCTTCGACCTCGGCACGTGGGGCCGCCGGGGCGGGGACGTCGTCGAGCGCCCGGAGGAGCTGCGCCAGCTCGTCCCGCGACTCCTGGCCGACCCGTCGGAGAAGAGCGACGTGCGGCGCGCGATCGCCGCCGACCTGTTCCACGAGCCGGGACGCGCGACCGAGAACGCCCTCCGCCGGCTGTACGCCGATCTGGAGCTCGAGCCGCACGAGGCCGTCCTCGCGCCGGACGCGCGGGACCGGACCTCGATCCCGGCGAAGGCCCCGCCCCCGCGGGGCCGGCGCGGCCGGGTCGTGCCGGTCGCCGTCGCGGCGGCGGCGCTGGCGGGGCTCTCCGTCGGCCTCCTCCGGGACAGCGCCCGCGCCGACTCGATCGGCGTGGCGGCGGCCGCCGAGACCGTGTCGGACGCCGCGATGCGGCTGGACGACCCGGCGGTCTGGGTCGACGCGGCCGATCCGGCGCGCAGCCTCGTCATCTGCGCCGACACCGGGTCCGGCCTGCGCGTGTTCGACCTCGCCGGCCGTCCGGTGCAGGAACTCCCGGTCGGCCCGTTGAGCCACGTCGACCTGCGACAGGACGTCGGCGAGCGGCGTTCGACGGTGATCGCGACGAGCGACGCGATCCGCCGCGAGGCCCGCTTCTTCACCATCGATCCCTCGACCCGGCGGCTGTCGCCGGCCGCGGAGTTCGTCGTTCCGGTCGGCGTCCGTCCCGACGGGCTGAGCCTCTACCGGAGCGCCCGGACCGGGAGGACGTCCCTGTTCGTCCTCGGCGCGAGGGGCGAGGGTGTCGACACCGGCTGGGTCGAGCAGTACGAGCTCGAGCTCGGCCCCGACGGGATCCCGAGCGACGCCCGCCTCGTCCGGGCGTTCGACGTCGGGACCGCGACGGAGGGGTGCGTCGCCGACGACGACCACGGCGTCCTGTACGTCGCCGAGGAACGGGTCGGGATCTGGCGGTATCCCGCCGAGCCCGACGACCCGCGGCCGCGGGTCCTCGTCGACTCCCTCGCCCGCCCGGCCGGGAAGGGCGGCCGCCTTCGCGGCACGGTGGAAGGGGTCGCCCTGCTCCGCCTCGGCGCCACGGACGGCTACCTGATCGCGTCGAACACGGGGTCCGACGATTTCGTCGTCTACCGCCGCGAGGGGACGAACGAGTACGTCGATCGGTTCTCGCTGGTCGGGGGCGGCCTCGTCGACGAGGTGAGCGACACCGAAGGGCTCGACGTCGTCGGCGGCGACCTCGGGGGAGCGTTCACGGAGGGGGTCCTGGTCGCCCAGGACACGAAGGACGACGCGGGCGGTCCGAACTTCAAGCTCGTCTCCTGGCGCTCGGTCGCCGAGGCGCTCCGCCTGCGCTGACGGCGGGGCGGCCGCGCCGGAGGGCGCCCCGACTACGGCGCGGCCCGGCGCCGCCGCCAGACGGCGCTCCGCTCGTCGTCGCCGCGCCGCTCGAACAGGCGGACGAGCCGCGTCACGACGTTCTGCGTGCGCGGGTGTTCCGGTCCGAGCGATCCCGCGAGGGACTCGTACGCCTCGACCAATCTCGGCAGCGCGTCGTCCGGGCGGCCGGCGTCCTGGAGGCACGCCCCGTGGTTCAGCAGCGCCGCGCCGATCTGCCAGTGGTCCGCCGGCAGCTGCGCGCGTTGTTCCGCCACGACCTCTCCGAACATCGCCGCGGCGCGGTCGAGGTCACCGCTCCGCGCGTGCGCGATCGCCAGACCGTTCAGGATCAGGCTCCTCCCCGCTCCTCCCGCCGGCCTCGCGGCCCGGTCCCACTCGAGGGCCCGCCGGTAGCTCTCCAGTGCCGAGGCCGGGTCTCCCCGGCGCAGCTCGACCGCCGCCACGCTGCAGAGCGAGGAGATCGTCTGGTCGTGTCGCTCTCCGAGCAGCGCGAGGCTCCCCTCGAACGCGGCGAGATGAGCGCGCTCCGCCTCGTCGAGCCGGCCGAGCCGCTCGAGCGCCGAGCCGAG
>JBICIB010000178.1:0-12016 GCA_043101415.1 Planctomycetota bacterium JB042
TTCGCCGACCCGGGGCGCGGGTGGACTTGACATTCGCGACGATGGTGTATCCTTTCATCCGGATCACCGGATGACATCACTCGACCTCCATGCCTCGACCGAGCTCCTCCGGCTCCTCGGCGACCCGAGCCGGCTCCGGCTCCTCGCCGTGCTGGCGGAGGAGGAGCTGACCGTCGCCGAGTTGACCAAGGTGACCCGGCTCTCGCAGTCGCGGGTCTCGAGCCACCTCGGGAAGCTCCGGGACGCCGGCCTGGTGGTCGACCGGCCGGCCGGGGCGTCGTCGTTCCACCGGCTGAACGAGGAGGGGATGACGGGCGCGGCGTCCCGCGCGTGGCGGATGCTCCGGGAGACGACCGACGATCCGCTCCTGGAGGAGGACCGCGGCCGGCTCGACGAGACGCTCGCCGCGCGGAACGGCGCCCAGACCTGGGCCGACTCGGTGGCGGGCCGGATGGACCGCCACTACTCGCCGGGGCGGACCTGGGAGGCGACCGCGTGGGGACTGCTCGGGTTCGCGCGGCTCGGCGACGTGCTCGACGTCGCGAGCGGCGACGGCGTGCTGGCGCAGCTCCTCGCCCCGCGGGCCCGCACCGTCACCTGTCTCGACCGGAGCGCGCGCGTGACCGAGGCGGGACGGCGGCGGCTGGAGGACCTCCCTCACGTCCGGTTCCGGCGCGGCGACATGCACGCCCTCCCGTTCCGGGACGGCGTGTTCGACCAGGTCCTCCTGATGAACGCGCTCACCTACACGGACGACCCGGGGCGCGTCTTCGGCGAGGTCGCCCGCGTCCTCCGCGACGGAGGCGAGCTCGCGGTCAGCACGCTCCGCCGCCACCGCCACGAGGACGCGGCCCGGCGCTACAACCACGTCAACCTCGGCCACGACCCGGACGCTCTCCGGGAGGGGATCGAGGCGGCGGGCCTCGACGTCGCGCTCTGCGACGTGACGGCCCGCGAACGGCAGAAACCGTACTACGAGATCATCACCGTCCACGCCGCGAAGGGCGCGGGCGATCGCCCCGACCGAGGAGACCGATGAGTCCGACCGACGACCCGAACACCGTCCTGCCGCGCCTGCTCGCCGAGCGGATCCTCGTGCTCGACGGCGCGATGGGGACGATGCTGCAGCAGTACGAGCTGAAGGAGCACGACTTCCGCGGCGACCGGTTCCGGGACCACTCGCACGACCTGCAGGGGAACAACGACCTCCTCTCGATCACGCGCCCCGACATCGTGCGCGCGATCCACGACGCGTACCTCGACGCCGGCGCGGACATCCTCGAGACGAACTCGTTCACCGCGACGTCGATCGCCCAGGCGGACTACGGGCTGGAGTCGATCGCGCGGGAGATGAACCGAGAGGCGGCGCGGCTGGCGCGCGAGGCGTGCGACGCGTACGCGGCGAAGACCCCCGACCGCCCCCGGTTCGTCGCGGGGAGCCTCGGCCCGACGAACCGGACGGCGTCGATCTCGCCGTCCGTGAACGACCCGGGCGCCCGGAACGTCGACTTCGACACCCTGCGCGAGGCGTACGCGGAGGCGACCCGCGGCCTGATGGAGGGCGGGGCGGACCTCCTGCTGGTCGAGACCGTCTTCGACACGTTGAACGCGAAGGCGGCGATCTTCGCGATCGAGGAGGTGTTCGAGGAGCTCGGCCGCCGCCTGCCGGTCGTCGTCTCGGGGACCATCACCGACGCGTCGGGGCGCACGCTCTCGGGCCAGACGACCGAGGCGTTCTGGAACTCGATCCGGCACGCGCGCCCGCTCGCCGTCGGGCTGAACTGCGCGCTCGGCGCGAAGGAGCTCCGGCCGTACCTCGCGGAGCTGTCGCGCGTCGCCGACACCCACGTCAGCGCCCACCCGAACGCCGGCCTCCCGAACGAGTTCGGCGGCTACGACGAGACGCCGGAGACCATGGCGGCTCGCATCGCCGAGTTCGCGAAGAGCGGCCTCGTGAACCTCGTCGGCGGCTGCTGCGGCACCGGCCCCGACCACGTCGCGGCGATCGCGGAGGCCGTCCGGGGGATCGCGCCCCGCGCGATCCCCGAGCTGCCGCGGCTGCCGCGCCTGTCGGGCCTCGAGCCGCTGGTCATCCGCGAGGACGCGAACTTCGTCAACGTGGGGGAGCGGACGAACGTCACCGGCTCGGCGCGGTTCCGCCGCCTGATCAAGAACGGCGAGCTCGACGAGGCGCTCCACGTCGCCCGCCAGCAGGTCGAGGCCGGGGCGCAGATCATCGACGTCAACATGGACGAGGGGATGCTCGACTCGGAGAAGGCGATGCAGACCTTCCTCCGCCTCGTCGCCTCCGAGCCGGACATCAGCCGGGTCCCGATCATGATCGACTCCTCGAAGTGGTCGGTCCTCGAGGAGGGGCTGAAGAACGTCCAGGGGAAGGGGATCGTCAACTCGATCTCGCTGAAGGAGGGAGAGGAGCCGTTCCTCCACCAGGCGCGTCTCGTCCGCCGCTACGGCGCGGCGGTGGTGGTCATGGCGTTCGACGAGCAGGGGCAGGCGGACTCCGTCGATCGCAAGGTCGAGATCTGCCGCCGCTCGTACCGCCTCCTGACCGAGCAGGTCGGATTCCCGCCCGAGGACATCGTCTTCGATCCGAACATCTTCGCGATCGCGACCGGGATCGAGGAGCACTCGGGGTACGCGGTGGCGTTCGTCGAGGCGACGCGGCGGATCAAGGCGGAGCTCCCGCACGCCCTCGTCTCCGGGGGGGTGTCGAACGTGTCGTTCTCCTTCCGCGGGAACGACCCGGTCCGCGAGGCGATCCACTCGGTCTTCCTGTACCACGCGATCCGCGCCGGCATGGACATGGGGATCGTCAACGCGGGCCAGCTCGCGGTGTACGAGGAGATCCCGCCCGACCTGCGCGAGCGGGTCGAGGACGTCGTGCTGGACCGCCGCGAGGACGCGACCGAGCGGCTGCTCGAGGTCGCCGACTCGGTGAAGGGGCAGGCGCGCGAGCGGGAGGAAGACCTCTCCTGGCGCGAGGGGACGGTCGGCGAGCGGATCGCGCACGCCCTCGTGAAGGGGATCGACCAGTTCATCCTCGAGGACGTGGAGGAGGCGCGCCTCTCCGCGGAGCGTCCGATCCAGGTGATCGAGGGGCCGCTCATGGACGGGATGAACGTCGTCGGCGACCTGTTCGGCGCCGGCAAGATGTTCCTCCCCCAGGTCGTGAAGTCGGCGCGGGTGATGAAGAAGGCGGTCGCGCACCTCGTCCCGTTCATCGAGCGGGAGAAGGACTCGACGTCGTCCGCGAAGGGGAAGATCGTCCTCGCGACGGTGAAGGGGGACGTCCACGACATCGGCAAGAACATCGTCGGCGTCGTCCTGCAGTGCAACAACTTCGAGGTCGTCGACCTCGGCGTGATGGTCCCGGCGCAGAAGATCCTCGACGCGGCGCGCGAGCACGGCGCCGACATGATCGGCCTGTCGGGGCTGATCACGCCGTCGCTCGACGAGATGAGGTTCGTCGCCGCGGAGATGGAGCGGCAGGAGTACGACGTCCCGCTCCTGATCGGCGGCGCGACGACCTCTCGCATCCACACCGCGGTGAAGATCGAACCGAACTACTCGCGGGGTCCGGTGGTGCACGTCCTCGACGCTTCGCGGAGCGTCCACGTGGCGTCCAGCCTGACCTCGAGGGAGGAGGGGACCCGCGACCGGTTCGTCGAGTCGACCCGTGACGAGTACGCGGCGATGCGGCGGAGCCACGCCGGCGGCCGTCGGGACGCCGCTCGCCTCCCGCTGACCGAGGCGCGGCGACACCGCCTCTCGATCGACTGGGCGGCCGAGTCGCCGCGCCCCCCCGCGTTCACCGGGCTGAAGGTGTTCGCCGACTACGACCTCGGCGCCATCGCGCCGCGGATCGACTGGACGCCGTTCTTCCACGCCTGGGAGCTGAAGGGGGTCTACCCGAAGATCCTCGAGGACGCGCGGGTCGGCGGCGAGGCGCGGAAGCTGCTCGCCGACGCCCGGCGCATGCTGAAGCGGATCGTCGACGAGAAGTGGCTGACCGCGAAGGCGGTGATCGGGTTCTTCCCGGCGCAGTCGACCGAGGACGACGACATCGAGGTCTACCGCGACGACGCGCGGACCGACGTCATGACCGTGATCCACAGCCTCCGCCAGCAGACGAAGAAGCCGCCGGGACAGCCGAACTACTCGCTCTCCGACTTCATCGCGCCGAAGGCGTCCGGCGTCCCGGACTGGGTCGGCGGGTTCGCGCTCACCGCGGGCGTCGGGATCGAGAAGGTCGTCGAGCGCTTCGAGGCGGAGAACGACGACTACGGGATCATCATGGTGAAGATCCTCGCCGACCGCCTGGCCGAGGCGTTCGCGGAGCACATGCACGAGCGGGTGCGGCGGGAGTTCTGGGGGTTCGGCGCGGGCGAGAACCTGTCGAACGACGACCTGATCCGCGAGCGGTACCAGGGGATCCGGCCCGCGCCGGGGTACCCCTCCTGCCCCGACCACAGCGAGAAGGCGATCCTGTTCGACCTGCTCGGCGCGGTCGACCACGCGTCGATGGAGCTGACCGAGAGCTTCGCGATGCTCCCGACCGCGGCGGTGACCGGATACTACTTCTCCCACCCGTCGTCGACCTACTTCGGCCTCGGCAAGATCGAGCGGGACCAGGTCGAGGACTACGCGCGGCGGAAGGGCGAGAGCGTGGAGACGGTCGAGCGCTGGCTCGCGCCGGTCCTCGCGTACGACACCTGATCCGGCCGGCGATCGACGATCCCGAGGGGCGCCGCTTCGACCCGGCCGGCTCCTCGGGTAGGGTCTCGCCCCATGTCGATCCCCCTCGGCGAGCTGTTCGGACTCCTGGCCGCCGCCTGCTGGGCGACCGGCGGGGTCCTCTTCTCGCGCGCGCCGCTGCCGGCCTGGGCGATCAACCTGACGAAGAACGCGGTCGCGGGGGCGGCGCTCTTGGCGACGTTCGTCGCGATCGGCGTCGCCCGCGGCGGCGTCGAGACCGCGGTCGACCTCGGCGTGCTGGCGTGGCTGGTCCCGAGCGCGTACGTCGGCATCGTCCTTGGAGACACCTGGTACCTCCGGGCGCTGAAGAGCGTCGGGCCCCGGAAGGCGATGGTGATCGAGACCCTGGTGCCGGGGTTCGGGCTCGCGCTCGGGTGGTTCGTCCTCGGCGAGCTGGTCCCGCCGCTCGGCCTCCTCGGGATGACGGTGACCCTGGCCGGGGTGGTGATGGTGGTGGGGGACGGACCCGCCGCCCCCGCCCGCGGCCTCGACGCGGTCGACTCGCCGACGGCCGGCGTCGTCTACGCCGTGCTCGCCGCGCTGGCGCAGGCGGTCGGCGCGGCGTGGTCGAAGCGCGGGATCCTGCGGCTCGAGGAGCTCGGCGCCGCGGACGCGCCGCTCGAGGCGTCGGTGGTGCGGGTGGCGACGGCCGCGGTCCTCGGGCTCGCGATCGCCGCCGCGTTCGGCCGGCTCCGGCCGCGCGGCGCCCGCCTGCGCCGCCCGTTCGTCGCCCGCTGGGTGATCCCGTCCGCCCTGATCGGCACGTACCTCGGGATCTGGTTCAGCATGCTGGCGTTCCGGCACACCTCGATCGCGGTGGCGACGACCCTGAACTCGACCACCCCGATCTTCGTCCTGCCGATCGTCGCCCTCTTCCTCCGCCAGCGCGTCACCCGGCGGGGCGTCCTCGGCGCCGTCGTCGCGGTCGCCGGCGTGATCATCCTGGTCCGGGCGTGACCGTCCGGATCCCGTCCCGCCCGAGGTTCAGGAGGAGGGTCGCGTGCGGTCCGCCGGCGCGGCGGAAGAGATCGAGGAACAGCTCCTCCTCGCCCGGCCAGGGGAACCCGAACACGACGTCGAACTCCTCGAGCGGAACGCCGAGCTCGGCGTAGCCGTCCGCGCCCTCGCCGCCGTGGACGAGGTCCTCGTCGAGGAGCGCGACGTCCGGTTCGAAGCCGTCGGGGAAGAAGGTCCCGCACGCGTACTCCGCCTCGAGGCCGTGGCGGTCGGCGAGGGCGCGGGCCCGCCGGACGAGGTCCCCGCGCAGCTCGATCCCGTGGGCCGCGAAGCCGCGGCGCGCGGCGAGGAGGCTCACCACCCCGAGGCCCGATCCCCACTCGAGGAACGTCCGGCCCTCCGGCTCGAGCGTGGCGAGCGCGCGCCAGACCGCCTCGTAGTCCGACGTGATGAACGCGTCGAACGCGCCGCCGCGCGCCGCCTCGATCGCGCGCTCCTCGGCGTCCGCGTCGGCGAGGAGCGAGAGCACGTCGGCGGGGAGGTTCAGCCGAGCACCTCTCCCCACGACTCCTCGTGGAAACCGACCAGCCAGGTCCGCCCGACGCGCGCCGCCGGCGCCCGCAGGTTCCCCGACGGGCCGAGCGCCGCCTTCTCGAACGCGGCGCGGTCGAAGTCGTCCTTCCCGGGCGAGAACCTCACACTCTTCTTCCCCTTCCCGACGATCACTTCGGTCGCGCCCGCGAACACCTCGTCGAGCTGGTCGGCGGGGAACCGGGTCTTCTTCGCGTCCACCGTCTCCCGGACGGCGATGCCGTGCGCCTCGAGGAAGGCGTCGGCCCTCGAGCACCCCGTTCAGTGCTTCCGGTGCAGCATCCAGTCGATCTTCTTCGCCACGTTCGCTCTCCTCGGTTCAGCTCTCGCCGCTCGCCGCGGCGAGGTCGGCGGGGTCGGGGCTCCAGGTGCAGCAGAGGTGCTTGTCGCCGTACACGTTGTCGATCCGGCCGACCGCGGGCCAGAACTTCGCCTCGCGGGTCCATTCGGTCGGGAACGCCGCGGTCTCGCGCGAGTAGGGGCGGTCCCAGGCGTCCGTGGCGACGGCGCGGGCGGTGTGCGGCGCGCCGGCGAGCGGGCTGGCGTCGGCGTCGAATCGCCCCGCCTCGACGTCCGCGATCTCGCCCCGGATCGCGATCATCGCCTCGCAGAACCGGTCGAGCTCGGCGAGCGACTCCGACTCGGTCGGCTCGATCATCAGGGTCCCCGCGACCGGCCACGACATCGTCGGCGCGTGGAACCCGTAGTCGATCAGCCGCTTCGCGACGTCGTCGATGTCGACGTGCGACGCCTTCGAGATCGCCCGCAGGTCGACGATGCACTCGTGGGCGATCCGGCCGTTCGCCCCGCGGTAGAGGACCGGGAAGCTCGCGTCGAGACGCTCGGCGACGTAGTTCGCGGCGAGGATCGCCGTCTTCGTCGCCTCGGTCAGCCCGTCCGGCCCCATCATCGCGATGTACGCGTAGCTGATCGGGAGGATGCCGGGGCTGCCGAACGGCGCGGCGGAGATCGCGCCGATCCCGTCCTCGCCGCCGCACTCGACGACCGGGTGGGAGGGGAGGAACGGGGCGAGGTGCTCGGCCACGCAGATCGGCCCCATCCCCGGCCCGCCGCCGCCGTGCGGGATGCAGAACGTCTTGTGGAGGTTCAGGTGGCAGACGTCGCCGCCAAGGTCCCCCGGCCGGCAGAGGCCGACCATCGCGTTCATGTTCGCGCCGTCGAGGTAGACCTGCCCGCCGTGCTGGTGGACGATCGAGCAGATCTCCTTGATCGACCCCTCGAAGACGCCGTGCGTCGAGGGATAGGTGACCATGATCGCGGCGAGCCGCGCCTCGTGCTGCGACGCCTTCGCGCGGAGGTCGTCGAGGTCGATGTTGCCGTCCGCGTCGCACTTCACCGCCACGACCCGCATGCCGGCCAGGACCGCCGACGCCGGGTTCGTCCCGTGCGCCGACGTCGGGATCAGGCAGACGTCGCGGTCGGCGTCGCCGCGGGACTGGTGCCACGCGCGGATCACCAGGAGCCCGGCGTACTCGCCCTGCGACCCGGCGTTCGGCTGCATCGAACAGGCCGAGAACCCGGTGATCGAGCAGAGCCACGCCTCGAGCCGGTCGATCAGCTCCCGGTACCCCTCGCGCTGGTCGGCCGGGGCGAACGGGTGGACGTTCCGGAAGCCGCGGAGGCTGATCGGGATCATCTCGGCGGTCGCGTTCAGCTTCATCGTGCAGGAGCCGAGCGAGATCATCGAGTGGGCGAGCGAGAGGTCGCGGTTCTCGAGCCGCTTCATGTACCGCAGCAGCTCGTGCTCGGTACGGTACGCGTGGAAGACCGGCTCGGTCATGAACGAGGTGGTCCGGGCCCGCTCCCCGAGGTCGAGCGAGATCCCGGCGAGGCGCCGCTCGGCGTCGAGCGCGCCCTCCTCGCCGCCGAACGCCGCGTGGAGGTTCTCGAGATCGCCCGCCTCGACGGTCTGGTCGAGCGTCACGCCGACGGTGCCGTCCGCGTACGGCCGGAGGTTGATCTCCCGCGCGCGCGCCGCCTCGAGGATCGACCCCGCGTCGCGGCCGCCGCCGGGACGGACCCGGAGGGTGTCGAACCAGGCGTCGTGGACGAGCTCGTGCCCGAGCTCCCGCACCGCCGCCGCGAGGAGCGACGTCTGCGCGTGGATCCGCCGGGCGATCCGGGTCAGCCCCTCCGGCCCGTGGTACACCCCGAACATCGAGGCGCCGACCGCGAGGAGGACCTGCGCGGTGCAGATGTTGCTGGTCGCCCGGTCGCGCCGGATGTGCTGCTCGCGGGTCTGCAGCGCGAGCCGGAGCGCCGGCTCGCCCGCCGAGTCGCGGGAGACCCCGACGATCCGGCCCGGCAGCTTCCGCTGGTACTCCTCGCGCGTCGCCATGAACGCCGCGTGCGGACCGCCGGCCCACATCGGGACGCCGAGCCGCTGCGAGCTGCCGATCACGACGTCGGCGCCGCACTCCCCCGGCGGCTTCAGGAGCGTGAGCGCCAGCAGGTCGGTCGCGACGACGGCGAGCGCCCCGACCTCGTGCGCCCGGTCGCAGACCGGCGCCACGTCGAACAGCGCGCCGTCGGTCGTCGGCGACTGCACGAGCACGCCGAACACCTTCTCGTCGAAGGTGAACTCCGCCGGGTCCCCGACGACCACCTCGTACCCGAGCGGCGCGGCGCGCGTCTTCACGACCTCGATCGTCTGCGGGTGGCAGTGGTCGGCGACGAGGAAGACGTGACGGTCCCGGTCCCGGTCGAGCACCCGCCGGCAGAGCGTCATCGCCTCGGCGGCGGCGGTCGCCTCGTCCAGGAGCGACGAGTTCGCGACGGCGGTGCCGGTCAGCCCGGTCACCATGGTCTGGAAGTTGAGGAGCGCCTCGAGCCGTCCCTGCGCGATCTCCGCCTGGTACGGCGTGTACTGCGTGTACCACCCGGGGTTCTCGAAGACGTTCCGGAGGATGACCGGCGGCGTCACGGTGCCGTGGTAGCCGAGGCCGAGGAACGAGCGGAAGACCCGGTTCTTCTCGGAGAGCCGGCGCAGGTCCTCGATCACCTCCCGCTCGGTCCGCGCGGGCGGCACGTCGAGCGTCCCCTCCATCCGGATCGAGTCCGGGACGGCCTGGTCGATCAGCTCGTCGATCGAGCCGAGGCCGAGGCTCTCGAGCATCCGCGCCCGATCGGCGGGAGAGGGCCCGAGGTGACGGTCACGGAAGACGTCGGTCGGCGCGAGGGGATCGGTCTCCGGCATGGTGTGGTCCGCGGATCGAGGGGTGAAGGGGCCGAGCGAAATCCGCCCGGGGGAGCGAATCGGGCCAGGATAAGCGCCTCGCGGTCGCGGTTCAAACCCGCGCGGCCGCCGGAGGTCCGGCGGGCGGCGACCCCTCGTCCGGGCCGAGCGCCTCGAGGGCGGCGCCGGCGTCCTCCCACTCCTTCATCTTCGCCGCGAGCGCCTCCCCGGCGGCGACGAACCGGTCGGAGAGCCGCTTCGACCGGACCGGGTCGTCGTAGACCGCCGGGTCGGCGAGCTCCGCCTCGAGGGCCGCGTGCTCCTCCTCGAGTCCGCCGACCTCCTCCTCCAGCCGCGCCACCCGCTTCTCCAGCCGCGCGCGCTCCTTCCGGCGCTCCTTCTCCTCCTGCCGGGCCCGGATCCGCTCGGCCTTCTCGCGCGCCGGGTCGGCGTCCGCCTCCTTCCGCTCGCGCCGCCGCGCCCCCGCGGCGACCAGCGGACCGCCGTACTTCGCGGCCCGCGCGTCCTGCTCCTCGGCGACCGCGGAGAGCCAGTCGTCGAGGTCGCCCGGGAACGCCCGGATCGTCCCGCCGCCGACGACCCAGACCCGGGTCGACAGACGGCGCGCGAAGGCGAGGTCGTGGCTGACGAACACCATGGTCCCGTCGTACGTCGTCAGCGACTCGGTCAGCCGCTCCGCCGACTCGGTGTCGAGGTGGTTCGTCGGCTCGTCGAGGAGGAGGAGGTTCCCGGGGTCGACCAGGAGCCGCGCGAGCGCCACCCGGGTCTTCTCGCCGCCCGACAGGACCCCGATCGACTTGTCGACCTCGTCCCCCTGGAACAGGAACGCGCCGAGGAGACCGCGCACCTCGGACTGCCGCTTCGTCGGCGCGGACCGCCAGACCTCCTCCAGCACCGGCCGGCCGTCCTCCAGCGACTCGGCGTGGTGCTGGGCGAAGTAGCGGGGCGTCACGCGGGCGCCGAACCGGATCGTGCCGACCGAGAGGTCGATCTCGCCCGCGAGGAGCTTCAGCAGCGTCGTCTTGCCGGCGCCGTTCTCGCCGACGACCGCGACCCGGTCGCCGCGGCGGAGCTCGAGGTCGACGTCCCGCAGGACCGGCGTGTCGCCGTACGCGTGCGCGAGCCCGGACACCTCGGCGACCGGGTCGCTCGACGGGTCGACGGCCGGGAACCGGAGGTGGATGGTGCGCCGGGGGCGCGGAATGTCGACCTGCCGCTCCTCGAGCTTCTCGATCAACCGGGCCTTGCTCTGCGCCTGGCGCGCCTTGCTCGCCTTCGCCTTGAACCGGGTGACGAACGCCTCGAGCTCCTTCTTGCGCGCCTCGTCCTTCTTCGCGCGCGCCTCGAGGTTCTCGAGCTCGAGCGCCCGCAGCCGGCGGTACTCCTCCCAGTCCCCCTTGTACGTCCGGAGCCCCTCGACCTCGAACGACACGATCCGGTCGACGTGGCGCCCGAGGAACTCCTTGTCGTGGCAGACCAGGACGAGCGCGTGCGGGTACCCGTCGAGGAAGCGGTCGAGCCACGCGACCGAAGGCAGGTCGAGGTGGTTCGTCGGCTCGTCGAGCAGCAGGACCTCCGGCTGGCCGAACAGCACCCCGGCGAGCTGCGCCCGCATGCGCCAGCCCCCCGACAGCTCGCGGAGCGGCCGCTCCGCGTCCTCGTCCCGGAACCCGAGCCCGAGGAGGATGCGGCGGGCGTGGTGGGGGGCGAAGTGCCGCTCGAGGTCGGCCAGCTCGGCGTGGAGCTCCGCGAGCCGCAGCGCCTTCTGCGACGCCTCGTCCGGCTCGAGCCCCTCGTCCAGGACCGCCTCGAGCGCGGAGACCCGCTCCTCCAGCTCGGTCCGCCGGGGCGCGCAGGCGAGCACGACGTCGAGCAGGCTCCGGTCGCCGGGATCCGCCGCGTCCTGCGCGAGGTAGCCGATCCGCAAGCCCTTGGCGCGGACCACCCGCCCCGACTCCGGCGTCACCTCGCCGGTCAGGATCTTCAGCAGCGTGCTCTTCCCCGACCCGTTCGGACCGACGATCCCGACCTTGTCCTTCCGCTCGATCGCCACGGTGTCGCCGCGGAAGATCACCTTCCCCTGGAAGTCGAGTCGGAGGTCCTGGGCGGCGAGGAGGGACATGAGGGAGGGAGGTTACCGCTCCGCGGGATCTGGGAGCACCTGCGGTGGGCTTAATCCGATGCGTCGGGGTCACTGCGCGGGCCGGTGACACCGCTGCGCGGGGGTCCGCTGCGCGCGGGGCGGTGAACGGGGATTCGGCCGCGGGGCGTGCGTCGGCCACGGCGTGCCGGGAGCGGGAGGGGGAGGGGGTCGCTCGGCGCGCTACGCGGGCGACCGGCGTGTCGGACACGGGAGATGGCGAGGGGACGAACGATCGCGTTCGCCGACGGTCCGGCCGCCCGCTCCGCTCGCTCCGCATCGCGACCTGGCGTCGGAGAGATCGCGGAATCGGTTTGGGTCGCTCGCCTCCACAG
>JBICIB010000179.1:0-5060 GCA_043101415.1 Planctomycetota bacterium JB042
AAACCCCGGCTCGCCGGATTCGACGCGACGTCGCGCGCGCGGCCGGCCTTAGGATGCCGGGTTTCCGTTCCCCGAGGCATCCGGAGAAGACGGGAGCCGATCCGATGGCCAAGCGACGGGCGCCGTACGACCACGCCGCGATCGAGGCGAAGTGGCAGCGCCACTGGCTCGAGAACGAGACCTTCCGGACCGACGACGACGCGGCGGGCGAGCGGTACTACGTCCTCGACATGTTCCCGTATCCGTCCGGCGCGGGGCTCCACGTCGGACACCCCGAGGGGTACACCGCCTCGGACATCGTCGCGCGGTACAAGCGGATGCGCGGCTTCAACGTCCTCCATCCGATGGGGTGGGACGCGTTCGGGCTCCCGGCCGAGCAGTACGCGATCGAGACCGGCGCGCATCCCGCCGAGACGACGAAGCGGAACATCGCGACGTTCAAGCGCCAGATCCAGGCGCTCGGGTTCTCGTACGACTGGTCGCGGGAGATCGCGACGACCGACCCGGGGTACGTCCGGTGGACCCAGTGGCTGTTCCTGAAGCTCTGGGAGCGCGACCTCGTCTACGAGGCGGAGGTCCCGGTCAACTGGTGTCCGGCCCTCGGCACGGTCCTCGCCAACGAGGAGGTGGTCGACGGGAAGAGCGAGCGCGGGGGCCATCCGGTGCTCCGGAAGCCGATGCGCCAGTGGATGCTCCGCATCACGCGCTACGCCGACCGGCTGCTCGACGACCTCGACGACCTCGACTGGACCGACTCGGTCAAGGCGATGCAGCGGAACTGGATCGGGAAGTCGCACGGCGCGGAGGTCGACTTCGCCCTCGACGGCGAGGACGGGACGCTGCGCGTCTTCACCACCCGGCCGGACACGCTGTACGGGGCGACGTACATGGTGATCGCCCCCGAGCACGACCTCGTCGAGCGGATCACGACCGACGAGCGGCGGGCCGCGGTCGCCGCGTACGTCGAGGCGGCGGGGCGGAAGTCCGACCTGGAGCGGACCGAGCTGGCGAAGGAGAAGACCGGCGTCTTCACCGGTGCGTACGCGATCAACCCGGTCAACGACGAGCGGATCCCGATCTGGGTCGCGGACTACGTCCTGATCAGCTACGGGACCGGGGCGATCATGGCCGTCCCGGGTTCGGACGAGCGCGACTTCGAGTTCGCGCGGAGGTACGACCTCGAGATCCGGCCGGTCGTCTCTCCCGACGGGACGACGGCGCCGCCGGAGGGTGAGCCGTACTGCGAGCCGGGGTTCGCCCTGAACTCCGGTCCGTGGGACGGCCGGCCGACCGCGGAGGTGAAGGAGAAGATCACGGCGTGGCTGGAGGAGAAGGGGCTCGGGACGGGGACGGTGAACTACCGTCTGCGCGACTGGCTCTTCTCGCGCCAGCGCTACTGGGGCGAGCCGTTCCCGCTGATCCGCTGCGAGGGGGACTGCGGCGTCGTCCCGGTCCCCGAGGCGGACCTCCCGGTCCTCCTCCCCGACGTCCCGGACTACCGCCCGACGGAGGAGGGGGAGCCGCCGCTGGCGCGCAACCCCGAGTGGGTGAACACGACCTGCCCGAAGTGCGGCGGCGCCGGCCGGCGCGACACGAACACGATGCCGAACTGGGCCGGGTCGTGCTGGTACCACCTGCGCTACTGCGACCCGCGCAACGAGGCGATGCCGTTCGACGCCGATCTCGTCGACCGTTGGACGCCGGTCGATCTCTACATCGGCGGGACGGAGCACGCCGTGCTCCACCTGCTGTACGCGCGGTTCTGGCACAAGGTCTTCCTCGACTGCGGGCTGCTCGGCACGAAGGAGCCGTTCCAGCGGCTCGTGAACCAGGGGATGATCCTGGGCGAGGACGGCGAGAAGATGTCGAAGTCGGCCGGCAACGTCATCAACCCCGACGACGTCGTCGCCGAGTACGGCGCGGACACGCTCCGCCTCTACGAGATGTTCATGGGGCCGCTGCAGGACACCAAGCCGTGGAGCACGCAGGCGATCCTCGGCGTCCGGCGCTTCCTCGAGCGGGCCCACGACCTCTTCTCGCGCGACGTCGTCGACGACGCGCCGCCCGAGGCGGAGCGCCGTCTGCTGCACAAGACGATCGAGGCGGTGACCCAGGACGTCGAGTCGATCTCGAAGTTCAACACGGCGATCTCCCGGATGATGGAGCTCCTGAACGGTGTGGCGAAGAACGAGACGCCGCACCGGGAGACGGTCGAGACGTTCGTGAAGCTGCTCTCCCCGTTCGCCCCGCACCTCGCGGAGGAGGCGTGGGAGCGGCTCGGACACTCCGGGTCGATCGCGTACGAGCCGTGGCCGGAGCACGACGAGGCGCTCTGCCGGGACGACGAGGTCGAGATCGGCGTGCAGGTCCTCGGCAAGATGAAGGCGCGGGTGACGCTGCCGGCGGACGCGGACGAGGCGGCGCACGAGGCGGCCGCGCTCGCGAACGACAAGGTGAGGGCCGCGATCGGCGACCGCCGGGTGCGGAAGGTGATCGTGGTCAAGGGACGGCTGGTCAACCTGGTCGTCGGCTGACGGAGACGGAAGATGGCGAAAGAGAAGAAGATCACGACCCGCGCGGACGACTACTCCGCCTGGTACCAGGACGTCGTCCTCCGCTCCGAGCTGGCCGACTACTCGCCGGTCCGCGGGTGCATGGTCATCCGTCCGCGCGGCTACGCGATCTGGGAGGGGATCCAGTCCGACCTCGACCGGCGCTTCAAGGAGACCGGCCACACGAACGCGTACTTCCCGCTCTTCATCCCGGAGTCGTTCCTGAAGAAGGAGGCGGAGCACGTCGAGGGGTTCGCGCCGGAGTGCGCGGTGGTGACCCACGGCGGGGGGCAGGAGCTCGAGGAGCCGCTGGTCGTCCGGCCGACGTCCGAGATGATCATCGGGATGATGTACGCGAAGTGGGTGCAGAGCTATCGCGACCTCCCGGTCCTGATCAACCAGTGGGCGAACGTCGTCCGGTGGGAGATGCGGACGCGGCTGTTCCTCCGGACGACCGAGTTCCTCTGGCAGGAGGGGCACACCCTCCACGAGACGCACGAGGAGGCGCGCGAGGAGGTCGAGCGGATGCTCGGCGTCTACAAGTCGTTCGCCGAGGAGACGCTCGCGATCCCCGTGCTGCACGGGCCGAAGAGCGAGAGCGAGAAGTTCCCGGGCGCGGTGACGACCCTCTGCGTCGAGGCGCTGATGCAGGACGGGAAGGCGCTGCAGGCCGGCACGTCGCACGACCTCGGCCAGAACTTCGCGAAGGCGTGCGACATCACCTTCCTCGGCCGGGACAACACCGAGCAGGTCCCGTGGGGGACGTCGTGGGGGATGACGACGCGCATGATCGGCGCGCTCGTCATGACGCACTCCGACGACCAGGGGCTCGTCATCCCGCCGCGCGTCGCCCCCGAGCCGGCGGTGATCGTCCCGATCTGGCGGAAGGACGAGGAGAAGGCGGTCGTGTGCGACAAGGCGTTCGAGGTGAAGGCGGCGCTCGCGGACGCCGGCGTCAAGGCGCTCGTCGACGACCGCGAGCAGTTCAAGCCGGGCTTCAAGTACAACGAGTGGGAGCTGAAGGGCGTCCCGGTCCGGATCGAGATCGGTCCGCGCGACGTCGAGGGGGGCGCGTTCATGTTGAAGCGGCGGACCGGCGGCGACAAGGAGTCGGTCCCGTTCGAGGCGGCGGCGCGCCGGGTCCCCGAGGTGCTGGAGGAGATCCAGAAGGAGCTCTTCGAGCGCGCCCTCGCGTTCCGCGCCGCGAAGACCCACGAGGCGAGGTCGTACGACGATCTGAAGGCGGCGCTCGACGAGGGCGGCTTCGTGCGCGCCAACTGGGACGGGACCGCGGAGACCGAGGCGCGGGTGAAGGACGAGACCAAGGCGACGATCCGCGTCCTCGAGGCCGGTCGGTCCGAGCCGACCGGCGACTGCGTCGTGTCGGGGAAGCCGGGGAAGCACACGGCCACCTTCGCCCGCGCCTACTGACGCCGTCCCCGCTCCCGCCCGCGGGCGTTTCGGGACCGACCACGAGATGTAGTGGCGGTCCCGAGAACCGAATCGCTTCGCTTGCGTTTCTCCAGCACTCGGGTATCGTCGGTCGTACCGTGACGAGAAGTCCGGTGTCGGACGGCTCGGGCGGTGGGCCGTGGCGACGGTCGGGGAGATGGCGAGCGATCCGCTCCCGAGGCCTTCCCGCCCTCGCCAGGCGATCCATCCGCTGGATGCCGGCCGGTGCGCGCTCCGGCTGCGCTCGGAGCCGCCGGTCCGGTCCCGCCCGCCCGACCGCCCGATGGAGCTTTCGAGTGGCCGGCCGATCGGCGTGGACACAGCAACGAAGGATGAAGCAGATGGTCAAGAAGTCGCTCTTCGCCCGCCTCTTCCACCGGCCGACCGAGGACGCGGCGCCGCGCTCCTCGTCGTCGACCCCGAGCCCGAACCGCGCCCGCGCACCGAAGCGGAACGGCGCCGCGCCGGCCGCCCGAGCGGAACGTCCCGCGCCGTCCCGCGGCACCGCCGTCGCGGAGGCCGAACCCGAGGTTCGCCGCCCCGCCGTCGATCCGGCGCTCCGGACCCGTGAGGCCCGGCCCGATCCCGAGCCGCCGAAGCCGGCCGACGGGCCGCCGGTCAAGGCGTCGGAGATGTCCGAGCAGGAGGTGATCACCCTCAAGATGAAGGAGGGGTTCAAGGGGATCACGAACGTGCTGAGCGGGATCGATCAGAAGATCGACCGCCACCAGAAGACCTCCGAGGAGCTCACCGTGGCGGTGAGGAAGATCCCGGAGATGATGAAGGACGTGCCGGACGCGTCGAAGGCCGGGGTCGAGCTGCTCGCCACGATCTCGACCGTCCTCGAGGCGCAGGGGCGCGCGACGAACGAGCTCCTCGACAAGATGGGGAACCTCCCCGGGACGATGGCCGAGCTCGAGAAGAAGGTCCAGACGCAGGTCGCCGAGATGACGAAGGCCGGCGTGGAGACCCGTCGCGAGGTCGCGCAGGCGTTCACCCAGGTCACGTCGCGGGTCGACGAGCTCTCCTCCCGCAGCTCGAAGCAGCAGGACGATC
>JBICIB010000180.1:0-13611 GCA_043101415.1 Planctomycetota bacterium JB042
CGGCGAAGGGGCGGCGGCGGTGCGCGCCGAGCTCGAGCTCGCGCTGGCGGAGACCGCGGCCGAGGAGCGCGACGCGCGGAGGCTGTTCGGACACGCGAGGCGGGCGAAGGCGCGCCTCGAGGCGGCCGGGCGGCGGGATCGGCTGGGGCGGGCCGGCGCGCTGCTCGCCGCGGGCGCGCTGGCGCGCGGCGACGTCGCGCGCGCGCTGGTCGAGGCGCGTCGCGCGCGGCGGGCCGCGCGGGAGGCGCGGCAGGGGGCGGACCTCGCGCGGGCGACGGCGGTCCGCGCGGCGGCGCACCTCCGGCGGGGCCGGCCGGACGTCGCGCGCGCCGCGTTCGAGCGGGCGGTCCGCCTGGCGCGCGATCCGGAGACGGCGGTCGTCGTGCGTCTGGAGTGGGCGCGGGCCGCCCTGCACGCGGTGACGGCGGGGGACGACGAGGCCGCCGAGTCGGCTCGGGCGGCGTGCGCGGACGCCGAAGCGACCTCCGCCCAGCGCGGCGACCTCCTCCGGCAGGGCGCGGCGCGGGCCCTCCTCTCGGCGCTCCAGGCGGCGAGCGCCGGCGCGTCCCCCGGCCGGAGCGACCACCGCCCCGCGCGGGCGCTGCGCCAGGTGCTCGAGGCGAGCCGGTGGATCCACGAGGCACGCTCGTCGAAGGACGTGCTGAACCGCATCATCGACGCGGCGCTCCAGCTCACCCGCGCCAGCCGGGGTTTCGTCGTGGTGCGCGAGGAGGAGGGGGACGGGCTGCGGTTCGCGGCGGCGCGCCACTTCCGGCGCGAGGACATCCTCGACCCGGAGATGAAGCTGTCGCGGTCGATCGTCGAGGAGGCGATCTCGGGCGGCGCGACGATCGTCACCTCCGAGGCGCGGACCGACGCCCGCTTCCGCGCCACCGCGAGCATCACCGACCTCGACCTCCTGTCGGTGATGTGCGCGCCGCTGATCTCCGGCGCGCGGACGATCGGCGCGATCTACGTCGACGACCCCACCCGCGTCGACCGCTTCGACGCCCTCGCGCGCGAGCACCTCGAGGCGCTCGCCGCGCAGGCCGCGCTCTCGCTCGAGAAGACGAGGCTCCTCGCGCAGGTCGAACGCCTGAACCGCGAGCTCACCCGCGACCTGGCCCGCGCGAAGCGCGACCTCGCCGCCCGGGGCGCGATCCGGAAGATCGTGACCGAGGACGCGGCGATGCGGGCGCTCCTCGAGGTCGTGGAGCGGGTCGCGGACAGCGACGCGCCGGTCCTGGTGGTCGGCCCGCCGGGGACGGGGAAGGAGATGATCGCGCGCGCCCTTCACGAGTCGTCGCACCGGCGCCGGCGTCCGTTCGTGCCCGTGAACTGCGCCGCGCTCCCCGAGTCGCTGGTCGAGTCGGAGCTGTTCGGGTACGCGAAGGGGGCGTTCTCGGGCGCCCAGCGCGACCGCGAGGGGCTCGTGGCCGCGGCCGACGGCGGGACGCTGTTCCTCGACGAGGTGGGGGAGATGCCGCCGGGGGTGCAGGCGAAGATGCTGCGGGTCCTGCAGGACGGAGAGTACCTGCCGCTCGGCTCGACCCGGCCGCGGCGGGCGCAGGTCCGGCTCGTCTCCGCGACGCACCGGCCGCTGAAGCAGCTCCTGAGGGACGGGCTGATCCGCGAGGACTTCTACTACCGGATCAAGGTCGTCCAGCTCGACGTGCCGCCGCTGCGGGACCGGCGCGGCGACGTCCCGCTGCTGGTCCGCCACTTCGCCGAGCGGATCGCCGCCGAGTCGGGTGCGACGCCGCGGACCTTCACCGAGGCGGCGCTGCGCCGTCTCGCGCGCGCCCCGTGGAAGGGGAACGTCCGGGAACTCGAGGCGGTGATCCGATCGCTCCTCCTGACGATCGACCACGACCCGGTCGACGTCGACGACCTCCCCGAGGAACTCCGCGGCCCCCGCGCCACGCCCCGCGTCGACGGCCCTCTGCCGCGCCTCAAGGAGGCGGTCGACCAGCGCGAACGCGAGCTCGTCGTCGAGGCGCTCCGCCGCAGCGACGGCCACCGCCAGAACGCCGCGGACGCGCTCGGGATCACGCGGCGCTGGCTCACGAAGCTGATCGAGAAGCACGGAATCTAGCGCTGCGCGGCTTGGAACGCGTTCGGGGACGTCTGCGCGTTCGCCACGGCGGGGGACGAAACGGGGAGGTGTCTCCGACCCGCTCACGTCCTCGCGCGATGCGTCGGGCGTGGTCTCCGCTCGGTTTCGAGTCGCGCTGCGGGGTCGCTCTCGGAGAAGCCTCCCCGCTTCGGCCCCCGCCTCGCCCGCTGCGGACGGCCTCACGCGATTCCTGGGGAATGAAGGGGGAGTTCGGTCGGGGACCCATGGGGTGGAAGACCTCGAGAGCGGGCGTCGGCGTCTCTTCCCGAGCCCCCGCCCCTACGGCCACTCCGAGTTCTCCCTCGTCGACCCCTGGGGCCACCAGCTCACGTTCTCGGGCCCCGTCGACCCCAAGTGACGGACGAGCCGTCTCCCTCCTCCCGCCGCGCGTCCCACTCCGCGTCAGCGCCCTCTCCCTTGCTCTCGTTGCTCTCCCCTGCTCTCCCCTGCTCCCCCCTCACTTCTTCTTCGCCCGGTCCTCGATCCGGTCCTTGTTCAGCAGGAACACGATCGAGATCTGGTGTCGCTTCTTCAGCTCCTTGTAGTACTTCCGCGCCGCCTTCTCCTCGCCGGCGTCCCAGAGCGCGTCGGCCTTCTTCAGGATCTCGGCCGGGTCGGTCGGCATCGGCTCCTGGGTCGGCTCGTCGGGGTCGTCCGGGTCGTCGGGGGCGGTCGGTTCGACCGTGGCGCCGTCGGTCTTCGGGAGCTCGGTGCCCGGGGTCTTCGGGACGTCGACCTTCGGCTTGTCGGGGTCGCCGCCGAGGATGCCGCCGAGGCCGGGGATCTTCTCGCCGAGTTCCCCCGGCAGCTTGTCGCCGAGCTTGTCCCCGAGCTTCTTCTCGAGCTCGTTCTGGAGCGTCTGCTTCGCGGCCTTCTCGGCGAGCTGGGTGATGATCCCGTCGAACTGGAGGTTCGGGTTCGCGATCGTCCCGGTCAGCGGGAACGAGATCGACTCGCCCTTCAGCGACTTCAGGAAGTCGTACTTCTTGACCAGCTTCTTGGTGATCGGGACGTTCCACCCGAGGTCGAGCGACTTGTCGAAGTCGATCGAGCCGGTGAAGTTCGTCTTCACGTCGCCGAACTTCCAGGTCCACGGTTCGGCGTAGCTCAGCTTGCCCCCGCCGATCGTCAGGTCGATCGGCGCGATCGACAGCTCCTCGCCGACCGGGACGTCGATCTTGTCGAGCAGCTTCGCGAGGAGCGGCGAGCCCTGGACGACCGCCTTGTCGAGGCTCAGGTGGATCCCGCCCTCGAGGAGGCGCGGGTCGAGGGTCTGCCAGTCGCGCGCGATCCGCTGCAGCGTCAGCGGCTCGCCGTACGCGAGCTGGACCTTGGCCGAGAGGAGGCCGCCGAGCTGGTTCTGGTTCAGCCCGTCGGCGGACGAGAAGAGGGGGCTCGCGAACGACAGCATCTCGCCGAGCTTCGCGTTGATCGCCAGGTCCTTCACGTCGAGGGACAGCATCGCCTCGCCCGACTTCGCCTTCGACGCCACGGACGTGCCGAGGTCGCCGAGGAGGTCGATCGTGCCGCCGTTCGCGCCGAGGTCGCCGGTCAGCGACGCGCGACCCGTGGCGAGCTCGAGCGCGACCGTGCCGCCGGTCTCGATGCCCGGGACGAGGAGCGTCCCGAGGCCGACGTGGACGCCGCCCTTCGACGATTCCAGCAGCGTCAGCGGATCGAAGTCCTCGAGGCGGCCGTTCAGGTCGAGGGTCACGCGCTCCTCTTCGCTCCCGCGCAGCTCGGCCGGCGCGGGGAGGTACGGCGCGAGCAGGACGGCGAGCCGGTCGGGGACGTAGAAGAACTCTCCCTCGATCCCGTCGAGTTCGATCACCCGGGTCGCCGGGGCGTCCGGCGCCGCGGCGGTCGCCCCGGCGGGGGGGACGGCGCCGTCGACCGCGCCCGAGAGCTTCCCGCGGAGGAGCTTCGAGTCGACGCCCAGCCGCGCGATCTCGACCCGCCCGGTCGAGCGGACGAGATCGGTGTCGAGGTCGACCGCGACCTTCGGCTCGGCGATCCGGAGCGGGGGCTTCGCGGGATCCTTCGACCGGACGGTCAGGTCGAGGTTCTCGAGGGTCGTCGTCCCCTCCAGCGCCACGCGGTCGCCGTGCGCCCGGAGCTCGACGCGGGAGGCGACGGCGCCGCGGCCGTCGTACGGCAGCTCGCCCAGGAACGCGCCGAGGTCGCGGCGGAGCACCTCGAGCGCCGTCTTCAGGTCGACGTTCAGCTCCGCGGTGCGATCCGTCGGGTCGGTGGCGGCGAGGAGGCGCCCCTTCACGTCGACCTGGGCGGTCTCCGAGCGGAAGCCGAGGTCGTTCACGGTGACGACGTCGGCGGCGGTCTTGTGCTCGAGGTCGGCGCGGGCGCGGATCGCCTTCTGCTCGACCCGCTTCCCGTCGGGGAGGGTCACGGCGAGCCGGTCGGTCGTGAGCGTGGCGCGGGCGTCGACCTTCGCGTCGGTCGGCGTCACGGTCGCCTCGACCGCGAGGGGCGCGGCGTCGACGGTGATCCCCTTCGCCACCAGGCCGGTCGGGCGGACGTCGGCGGTCAGGACGATCGCGTCCCCGTCCTGCTTCGCCGTCGCGACGACCTTCAGGTCGCCGGCGATGGCGTGCTCGCTCAGGTCGACCAGCGGGCGGAGGTCGCGGACCAGGCGATCGAGGTCGGCGTCGACTTCGAACCTCGAGTCCTCGACCCGGACCGCCCGCGGGTCGAGCGCGGCCGCGTCGACCCCGCTCGCGGCGGCGTTCCCGCGGACGTGGACCGGGCCGAGCCGCGCGTCGAGCCGGTCGAGCCGCGCGGTCTTCGCCTCGAGGTCCCCCTTCGCGGTCATCCCGAGCACGACCTCCTTCAGGCTGCCGAGGTCGATCGGGCCGTCCGGGCCGGTCGCGGAGAGGCCGACGAGCGACGTCTTCGTGGTGAGCGAGGCGCGTCGGAGCCCGCTCTTCCCGGCGAGCAGGTGGAAGTCGGTCGTGGAGTCGAGCCGGCCGGCGACGGCGACGTCGTCCTTCACCGGCGCGAACGCCCGGGCCGCCGCGGTGAGGCGGTCGATCGATCCGTCGATCGTCACCTTGCCCGCGAGCTCCATCCCGTCGCGGTCCGTGCGCGCGAGCGCCCCCTCGTAGTCGAGCGTCAGCAGGTCGCCGGCCTCGACGCGGACGGTCTGCGTGCCGCTCAGATCGGGGCGGACGCTCGCCTTGCTGGTGACGGTCACCGCCCCGAGCCGGAGCGGCGCGGCCCCCTCGCGCGCGGCCGGGACGACGAGGTCGGTCACGCGGACGTCCCCGCCGCCGCGGACCGCGAGCGTCTTCAGGAGCTCGACGTCGAAGTCGACGTCGACGCGGCCGGTCGGCGGATCGATCGGGAGGGCGAGCGAGAGCGCCGGCGCCAGGGCGGTCAGGAGGAGCGCCTCGACGGTCAGCTTCGCCGTCGCGCGAGGGGTCTCGTCCCCGTCCGGCGGCAGCGGGACCGCGCTCCCGGAGACGGAGATCGCGCCGCCGGGGCCGCCCGGTCCCACGACCCCGAGGCCGGCCGAGAACGTGACCGGCTTCGCGAGGTCGACGACGTCGGCGTCGAGCCGGACGTCGATCAGCTCGGTCGTCCCGTCGTCGCCGTGCACCACGATCCGGCCGTTCTTCACCCGCACGTGCGCTTCGACCCGCGGCGGCGCGTCGTCCTTGCCGGACGAAGAGCGGTCGTCGCCGCCGCCGCCGGAGCCGGGGCGGACGACGTCCTGCAGGTTGATCCGCCCGTCCGTCCCCTTCCGGACGTGGACCTCGAACCCGTCGACCTCGACCTTCGCCCGGTAGAGGCCGTCGAACGCGCTCCGGACGTCGGCGTCGACGTCGACCTTCGCCACCGACACGAGCGGTCGGCCGTCGAGGTCCCGGAGCGCGAACGCGCGCACCGCGACCCGCCCGTCGTACGAGAGGTCGAGGTCGCCGAGATCGGCGCGGACGTTCAGCCGCTTCTCCAGCTCGTTCTCGACGAGCGGGGGCGCGAGGGCCCCGGCGATCCACGGTGCGGCCAGGACCAGCGCTCCCAACAGGAGTCCGGCCAGGAAGATACGGCGCAGCCAGCGGCGCGGCCGCTTCGAGGGGCCAGGGTTCGACGGGGCGGTCTCGGTCATCGGTCGGGGCCTCCGGAGTCCCGTTCCAAGGTACGCGCGGCGCGCCGCCGCGGCGAGGGGAAGCGCGGAGGAGCTCGTCTCCCCAAGGCTCAGCGGATCCGGAGCGTCGGCCGGAAGACGATCTCGAGGGCCCCCTCTCGCGAGTCGTAGCGGTAGTACCAGTACGGGGCGAGCTCGTCGTCGAGGGCGGTCCCCATCAACAGGACGCGGTCGGCCGGGAGGGCGTCGAACGATGCGGTCCCGAGGCGCACGTTCAACGGGTCGACCGGGAACCAGCCGCCGTCCGGGTGCGCGATCTCGGCCCAGGAGTGGCGATTCGTCGTCCTTCCCCGGAGCTCCAGGCCGTACGCGTGGCGCGCCGGCACGCCGCCCGCGCGGCAGAGCGCGACCAGGAGGTCGGTCTGGTCGGAGCAGTCCCCCTCGCCGCCCCGGAGCGTCGCCAGCGCGCCGGGACGCTCGAAGACGTAGCCGCCGTACCGGACGCGGTCGTGGACCCGGGCGAGCGCCGCTTCGATCCAGGCGAGCCGCTCCCCCTCGATCCCCTCCGCGAGCGCGACGATCTCCGGGTGGTCCGCCTCGATCTCCGCCTCGGGGGCGAGCGCGCGGACCCGCTCGACGGCCGCGAGAGGCGCCGCGGCCGGCCGCGAAGCGAGGTCGAAGGGGCGGACGCGCATCTCCACCTCGACCGTGACCGTCGTCCTCTCCGCGACCTCCGGCAGGACGAAGCGTCCGATCCGGTTCCCACGCGCGGTGCGGACCTCGCGCATCGGGTGCGTCGCATGGAGCTTCACCACGGTCTGGCGCCCCGGGAGGTCGTCGGGGAGCGCGATCGCGAGGACGAGGTCCTTCACCGGGAGGGCGGGCCGGAGCTCGAACTCGAGGCGGACGAGCGCGTTCGCCTCCGGGGGTTCGAGGGCGGCCGGCGGCGTCCCGAGGGGGTCGCGGGCGAGCAGCGCGAGCAGCGTCGCCAGCGCGAGCCCGACGACCGCGGCCGCCCACCTCACGACGCCGGGCCGTCCAGCAGCCGGAGGCCGCGCCGCGCCAGACGGACGTACAGCTCGACCGCGCGCACGACGTTCTCGATCGGCACGAACTCGTCGACCACGTGCGCGCACTCCGGCAGCCCCGGCCCGAGCTTGTTGATCGTCGGGACGCCGCGCTCGCCGAAGAAGCACGCGTCGTTCCCGGCCGGCGTGTGGTGGAGGCCGGCGTCGCCGAACCCCATCTCGTCGACCACGACCTCGACCGCCGCGCGCGCCCACGGGTGATCGGCGGCGAGCTCGTGGCCCGGTCGCGGGTACCGCTCCGTGACGGCGATCTCGAACCCCTCCGCGCGGACCTCGTCGAGGAGGGCGCCGACGTCCCGGCGGACGACCGCGAAGTCGTCGGCGGCGACGGACGGAGTGAGTCGGCAGTCGAGCATCAACGTGGCGATCTGCGGGACGACGTTGTGGCCGCGGAGGTCGCCGGCGTTCAGGGACGTGGCGGTGATCGTGCTGTCCGGGAAGCGCGGGTCGCCGTGGTCGCGCCGCCAGCGCTCGGCGATCGCGTCGCATCCGGCGAGGATTCGCCGCGCGGCGACGATCGGGCTCCGCGACAGGTGAGGACGGCTGCCGTGGCCGCCGTGTCCGGTGACGTCCAGCCGGAGGAAGAGCGCGCCGCGGCTGCCGAGCGAGATCCGCGACAGGCCGGTCGGTTCGGTCACCACGCAGAGCGTCCGGTCGAACGCGAGGAACGACGTCTCGTCCGCCCACTCGAGGAACGCGCGGGTGCCGTCCCCGGTCGTCTCCTCCTCGACGGTGAACGCGGTCACGACCCGCCCCGGGAGATCCTCCTCGCGCAGGAGGTCCGCGGCGACGTACGCGGCGGCGAGCGACGCCTTCAGGTCGGACGCGCCGAGTCCGTACACCCGGCCGTCCCGGACGACCGGGTCGAGCGGGTCGGCCGACCAGGCGCCGGCGTTCGGCGGGACGGTGTCGAGGTGGCCGGAGAGGACGACGGCCGGCGTCCCCGCGCCGACGACGCCGACGACGTTCCGGCGTCCCTTCGCGGGCGGCGTGTGGACCTCGGCGCCGTGGTCCGCGAGCCAGCCGGCGCAGAAGGTCGCCAGCGCCTCCTCCTCGCCGGTGATCGAGCCGATCGCGATCGTCTCCCGCAGCAGGGAGATCACGTCGTCGCGGCGCGCCTCGACCCGGCGGCGGAGGTCGTCGGTCCCGGCGTTCACGCGGCCCCCTCGTCGTCCGGCGCCTTGTCGGGCGGTCGGATCATCCCGAAGCAGCAGCACCGCTTCCCCTCCGCCCGGACCTTCTCGTAGTTCCGGCAGGTCCGGCACCCGTTCCAGAACTCCGGGTCGTCCGTCAGCTCCTCGAGAGGCGCGCGCCGGAACCCGAGCGAGAGGTTCAGGCGCTCGACCGCGGGCGACGTGGTCAGGCTGATCGTGGTCGCGTGAGGGAACTGCCGGCGCGACGCCTCGAACAGGGCGAGCTTCAGCCGACGCCCCAGCCCCTCGCCGCGGCGGTCCGGTCGGACGACGAGGCCGGAGTGCGACACGCGGCGGCCGCCGTCCCACGCGGAGAAGTAGCCGAACCCGACCAGCGCGTCGCCCTCGAGCGCGATCGCCGCGCGCCCGCCCTCGATCTTCTCTCGCAGGAGGCCCTCTTCGCGCCGGGCGATGTCCGCCGCGGACGCCGCCCGGTCGATCAACGCCGCGGCCGCGGCGGCGTGCGGGGCGTCGTCCGGACCGGCGATCCGGACCTCGACGCCGCTCACCCCGCGATCAGGCACTGGAGGAGCGCGGCGACCGTCCAGAGGCGGTTCTCCGCCTCGGTGGTGACGATCGAGTTCCTCGAGTCGATGACGCCGTCGGTGACGACGATCCCGCGCCGCACCGGCAGGCAATGCATGAAGAGGGCGTCGTTCGTGCGCGCCATCTTCGCCTCGTCGACGGTCCAGTCCGGCCGGATCGCGTCCTTCGCCGCCGACTCCTCGTCGAACCGGCCGTAGTAGTCGAGCGAGCCCCACGACTTGGCGCAGACGACGTCGGCGCCGGAGTAGGCGGCCTCCTGGTCGGCGGTCACCGTGAGCGAACCGCCCTGGGACTCGGTCCGTCCCCGCGCCGCCTCGACCATCTCCGGCGCGAGGTCCCAGCCGTCCGGCCGGAGGATCGTCACGTCCATGCCCAGGTCGGCGGCCGCGAGGAGCTGCGAGTGCGGCGTCGCCACCGGGAGCGGCTTCGGGTGGTACGCCCAGGTGAGGACGTACTTCTTCCCCTTCGGCGGCCCGTCGAGCTTCTCGACCATCGCCGCCATGTCGGCCAGCCCCTGCAGGGGGTGCGACGAGTTCGACTCGAGGTTCACCACCGGCTTGCGGGAGTGCTTGGCGAAGGCGTGGATGAACGCGTCCTGCTTCAGCTCGTCGTACGACGTCGTCACCTCCGCCTTCGACAGGCCGGTCGTGACGAGCTCGGACTTCCGGATGCCGACCGCGTCGCACATCGAGGAGAGGACGGGCGCGAGCTCCTTCACGTGCTCCTGCGTGTTCCCGTCCATCACGATCCCCTCGCGATGCTCGAAGTTCCACGTGTCCCGCCCCGGGTGGAGGGCGATCGCGTGGCCGCCCATGCGCGCCATCGCCGACTCGGACGACACGCGCGTCCGGACCGAGGGGTTGAAGAAGATCATCCCGAACACGCGTCCGGGGAGCATCCCCATCGTCTGGTCGCCCTTCATGCGGAGCGCGAAGTCGACGATCGAGCGGATCTCCTCGACGGAGAAGTCGAGCGTGGAGAGGAAGTGTCGTCCCTTGAGGTCGATCATGGCGGGGCTCCCGATCAGCCGTGCCGGGCGAGGGCGGCCTCGATCGCGGCCAGGAGCGGCGCGTCGGAGCTCTCGCCGAGTTCGTACGTCACCCGGACGTGCGGCTTGTCGATCCGGATGACGCGCGCGAGGTCGATCGGCGTGCCGATGACGACCGCGTCGCAGTCCGCGGCGTCGATCGTCGCCGCCAGGTCCTGCATCTGCTTCTCGCCGTACCCCATCGCGGGGAGGACCTTGCCGGTCTCCGGGTACTTCGCGAACGTGTCGGCGATCTCCCCGACCACGAACGGCCTCGGGTCGACGATCTCCGCCACGCCGCACTTCTCGGCGGCGACGACGCCGGCGCCGATCTTCATGCCGCCGTGCGTCAGGGTCGGGCCGTCCTCGACGACCAGGACCCGCTTCCCGCGGATGGCGTCCGGGTCGCTCACGGTCACCGGCGACTCGGCCCGGACGACCTTCGCGTCGGGGTTCAGCTGCGCCGCGTTCCGCTCGATCTGCGCGATCGACTCCTCGTCGCCGGAGTCGCACTTGTTGATCAGGACGAGGTCGGCCCGCTCGAAGTTGACGCGTCCCGGGAAGTAGTCGAGTTCGTGGCCCGGCCGGAGGGCGTCCGCCACCGTGATGTGGAGGTCGGGCCGGTAGAACGGCGTGTCGTTGTTCCCGCCGTCCCAGAGGATGACGTCCGCCTCCTTCTCGGCCTCGGCGAGGATCGCGCCGTAGTCGACACCCGCGTAGACGACGTGCCCGTGCCGGATGTGCGGCTCGTACTCCTCCATCTCCTCGATCGTGCAGTCGTGCTTCGTCAGGTCGTCGAGCGTGGCGAACCGCTGGACCGCCTGCTTCGCGAGGTCGCCGTACGGCATCGGGTGGCGGATCGCGACGACCTTCTTGCCGCGTTCGCGGAGGAGCGTGAGGATCCGCCGCGAGGTCTGGCTCTTGCCGCACCCCGTCCGGACCGCGCAGACCGCGATCACCGGGCGCTTCGACGGGAGCATCGTCCGATCGACGTCGAAGTGGTGGAACTGGGCGCCCGCCTTCCGGGCGACGTTCCCGCGGTCCTCGACGTACGCGTACGAGACGTCGGAGTAGGCGAAGACCACGTCGTCGACGCCGTGCTCGCGGACGATCTCCGCGAGCTGCTCCTCCGGGAGGATCGGGATCCCGTCGGGATACGCGTCGCCGGCGAGGGAGGCGGGGTAGCGGCGGTCGTCGATGCCCGGGATCTGGGTCGCGGTGAACGCGACGACGCGGGCGTCCGGATCGTCCCGGTAGCACGTGTTGAAGACGTGGAAGTCCTTCCCCGCGGCTCCCATGATGACGACCTTCCGCTGAGCCATGCCGAGTCCTTTTTCGAGGGGTCTTTCGGGCCGAAGACGGTATCGGCAGGGAGTATACCAGCGCCGCGGGTACAATCCGCGGCCCCTCGGCGCGATGGAGCAGACATGGGAACGCTGGAGATCTCGATCGCCGTCGGAGCGCTCGTCGGCGCGGCGGCGGCGTGGATCGTGACCGGGCCGGCGCGGCGCCGCAAGCGCGCGGTGGAGGAGGCGTTAGGCCAGGCTCGCGCGCTCGTCGAGAAGAGTCCGGACGACGACGGCGCCCGCGTGCGACTGGCGCGCGTGCAGCTCGAGGTCGCCAAGCGTCCGGACGACGCGCTCGCGACGCTCGGTCCGGTGGTCGAGCGGAACCGACACCACTGGACGAAGGGAGAGAAGCCGACGCTCGCGCTCGTCGGCGACGCGCTCGCCGACCAGGGGAGGCTCGACGAGGCGATCGAGACGTTCGAGAGTTTCGTCGGCGCGATCGGCGAGTACGAGACCGGCGGCGACTCCGAGCGAAAGTGGGAGCTCGAGACGCACAAGGTCGAAGCCGAGCAGAGGATCCGCCTCCTGAAGAGGGGGGACACCCACGTTCACAGGCCGGAGCAATGGGGCGACGCGAACTGACGATTCTCCTCCTGGCGGCCACGGCGCTCCTCGCCGGCTGCCGGGCGTACGAGGCGGGGGCGACGCCGCCCCGAAGCCCGTCGACGGCGGGGGCGGGCGCGCCGTCGACGTCCGACGCGCGCGCCGACGACCCGTTCGCCGACGCGCGGCGCCGGATCGACGAGGCGCGCTCCCTGCCGATCCCGACCGGCAACTACCGGGTCCGCGTCGAACGGGTCTGGTTCTCGGAGGCGGACTCCTCGGCGATCGGCGCCGTGGTCGGGTACACCGACGAGAACTGGGACGTCCAGGCCGGCAGCGCCGCGCCCGACGCCGGGTTCCGCGTCGGTGTCGCCAAGGACGGGTTCTACGGGATGCTCGACGGCCACCTCCGGTCGAGTCGCGACGCGACGCGGGAGGAGGCGATGCTGATGATGGTGCCGGACTACCCGGCCTCGCTGTTCGTCGGCGAGACGCGGTTCGTCGTGCCGTTCCGCGTGGGAGGACGTCCGTTCGGCCTCGTGATCCCCGAGGGGCAGTCGGTCGGCACCTCGCTCGAGACGATCTGCACGCCGGCCGGTCCGGGCGCCGTCCAGGTGACCCTCACGCCGGTCTTCAGCCAGCTCGGCGCGTACGGCGAGACCGTGCGCGTGACGGAGGCGACGACCAGCGTCCGGGTCCCGCTCGGCCGGCCGTTCCTGCTGGCGAGCCACGATCGGACGACCGACTCGGTGGCGACCGCGCTCCTCTCGCGCCGCTCGTCGTCGGGGACCGAGCAGGCGGTGCTGGTCCTCACCGTCGACGGCGGCTGAGTCGACGCCCGTGCCGCTGATCGACGTCGAAGGGCTCGTCAAGGAGTTCTCGGTCTTCGACCGGCGTGAGGGGGTGCTCGGCGCGGTGGGGGACCTGTTCCATCGCCGCCGCCGTCCGCTCCGCGCCGTCGACGGCGTGTCGTTCGCGATCGATCAGGGGGAGATCGTCGGCTACATCGGCCCGAACGGCGCGGGAAAGTCGACGACGATCAAGATGCTGACCGGCATCCTCGTCCCGACCTCGGGGCGGCTCGTCGTCGACGGGCTCGTGCCGCACCGCGACCGCCGGACGTTCACGCGCCGGATCGGCGTCGTCTTCGGCCAGCGGACGCAGCTCTGGTGGGACATCGCGGTGGTCGAGTCGTTCCGGCTCCTCGCCAAGATCTACGGCGTCCCGCGCGACGCGCTCGAGGCGCAGCTCGATCGCCTCGACGCGATCCTCGGGCTGAGGCCGCTCCTGCGGACGCCGGTCCGGAAGCTGTCGCTCGGGCAGCGGATGCGCTGCGATCTCGCGGCGAGCCTGCTCCACGACCCGCCGCTCCTCTTCCTCGACGAGCCGACGATCGGGCTCGACGTCGTGGCGAAGGACTCGGTCCGGACCTTCCTGCGCGAGCTGAACCAGGAGCTCTCCACGACGATCCTCCTGACGACCCACGACCTCCGCGACATCGAGGAGCTCTGCCGCCGCGTGATCGTCATCGACCACGGGCGGATCCTGTTCGACGGTCCCCTCACGGAGATGAAGGCGCGGCACGCCGGGACGGTCCACGTCGAGGTCGACCGCGCCGCGGAGGTCGACCGCGAACGGGTCCGC
>JBICIB010000181.1:0-18159 GCA_043101415.1 Planctomycetota bacterium JB042
GCCTCGAACCACGCCTCCAACGCGGCGTCGACCGAGGTCGGCGCCGGCGCGGCGGGCGGGGCCTCGACGCAGGCGAGGACGATCAGGAGCAGGCACGGCGCGATCGTGGGCATGGCGGCCTCCGGCGGGTCTCGCGGGACGACGGAGCGGACCGGGCGCGGCGGGGTTCGTTCCATAGAATGCCGGATCGCCCGCGACGTAAGGAAGCGCTCCCGCCCGACGGAGGAACCGATGCCCGAGATGCACGAAGTGGACTACGAGATCTTCGGCGACGACATGCAGTACGTCGAGGTCGAGCTCGATCCCGGCGAGGCCGCCGTCGCGGAAGCGGGTGCCATGATGTTCATGGAGGAGGGGATCGTGATGGAGACGATCTTCGGGGACGGGTCGCGGAAGGCGCAGCAGACCGGGTTCCTCGGGTCGCTGCTCGGCGCCGGGAAGCGCCTGGTGACCGGCGAGTCGCTCTTCATGACCGTCTTCGGGAACGGCGGCGAAGGGAAGCGGCGGGTCGGCTTCGGCGCGCCGTACCCCGGGAAGATCCTGCCGATGCATCTGTCCGAGCTCGGCGGCGAGCTGGTCGCCCAGAAGGACTCGTTCCTCTGCGCGGCGAAGGGGGTCGAGATCGGGATCGCCTTCCAGAAGCGGATCGGCGTCGGGCTGTTCGGCGGCGAGGGGTTCATCATGCAGCGGCTGACCGGCGACGGCTGGGCGTTCTGCCACGCCGGCGGCACGATGAAGGAGAAGACGCTCGCTCCGGGCGAGAAGATCCGGGTCGACACCGGATGCATCGTCGCGCTCACGCCGTCGGTCGACTACGACATCGAGTTCGTCGGCGGCATCAAGTCGGCGATCTTCGGCGGCGAGGGGCTCTTCTTCGCCACGCTGACCGGGCCGGGGCGGATCTGGCTGCAGTCGCTCCCGATGAGCCGGCTCGCCGGGCGGATCCTCGCCGGGGCGACGACCCAGCGGAAGGGGGAGGGCTCGATCCTCGGCGGGCTCGGCAACCTCCTCGACGGCGACGGGGTCTGACCGGACGGGCGCGGCCGTTCGACGGACGGTTCGATGGACGGCTCGATCGTCGACTCGCGCGGGGAGATCCGCGGCGTCCTCCACGCGCCCGACGGAAAGGCGACGCGCGTCGCGGTCGCGTGGCCGATCGGCGCGCGGACGATCTCGGTCCGCGGGGACGGCGTCGCGATCGACGTGCCGGTCGACGGCCTGACCGCGCGGTCCGGCGGATGGCGCGGCGGCGCGGTCCACCTGATCTGGTCGGACGACGCCGGCGCGTCCGCGGTGACCGTCGACGAGGCGACCAGCCTCCTCGCGCTGGAGGAGCGCGCGACGCCGGGGATCGCGGAGGCGGCGCGGGCAGCCCGCGCGGGCGCTCGGCGGACGAAGGGGCGCTTCCGGCTGGCGGTCGGCCTGATCGCCGCGGTCGTCGCGCTCCCGTTCCTCGCGCTGGCGTTCCTCCTCTTCCACCCCGACCCGCTGCTCGACTTCGTGGTGCCGCGGCTGCCGACGGCGTTCGACCGGGAGATCGGCGCGATGGTGCGGTCGCAGACCGAGGGGGCGGGGAACGTCGTCCCGGACGGACCCGCCGCGGCGGCGGTCGACGCGATCGCGGCCCGCCTCCTCGCGCACGCGCCGGCGCATCCGTACACGTTCGAGTTCGTGCTCGTCCGGGACGAGACGGTGAACGCCTTCGCGGCGCCGGGCGGGTTCGTCGTGGTCCACACCGGCCTGCTCGCCCACGCCGCGTCGGCGGAGGAGGTCGCCGGCGTCGTCGCGCACGAGATGGCGCACGTCCTCGAGCGGCACTCGGTCCGCCAGCTCGTGCGCGAGGTCGGGTTCTGGGCGCTCGTCGCGGCGACGTTCGGTTCGGTCGACGGCCTCGGCGGCGTCGTCGTCGACGGCGCCCGGAACCTGGCGCAGCTCGACTTCTCCCGCGACCAGGAGCGCGCCGCCGACGACCTGGGGTACGCGCTGCTCCGCGCCGCCTCCCTGCCGACGGACGGGATGGTCACCTTCTTCGAGCGCCTGGCCGAGGACGAGCCGGGCGTGCCGGCGCTCCTGTCGACCCACCCGGGGAGCGCGGAACGGGCGGAGCGTCTTCGCGCGCGGGCGAGGGAGGACGGCGCGCCCGAGGTCCGACCGCTCGACGTCGACTGGGTCGCCGTGCAGGCGAGCCTTCGGTAGAGCGGACCACCACCCTCCCGCCTCCCGCGCGCGGCGGAGAGGCATGGTAGGACCGGCTCGAGCACCCACTCCGACCGGAGGTCCCCGATGAAGCTGAACGTGAAGGCGATGGCCCTGTCGATCGGCCTGCTCTGGGCCGTGATGATCCTGTTCGTCGGCGCGGTGGCGACGGTCCGCGGCCCGCAGGACGGCAGCCTGTACGGCAAGGAGTTCCTGCTCCTCGTCGCCTCGATCTACCCGGGGTACGACGGCGCGCCGGGCTTCGGCTCGACGATCGTCGGCGCGCTCTACGGCTTCGTCGACGGCGCGATCGGCGGCGCGCTGATCGCGTGGCTCTACAACCTGTTCGCCGGGAAGGCGCCCGCGAAGGCGGCCTGAGCGCGCCGGCGCGTCAGTCGCTGTTGAAGTAGACGAGCGCGCCGACGAGCTCCTCCGCCGGCCGGTCGAGCCAGCGCGCGAGGTCCCAGAGCCCCGTGAACGGCGCGCGGCCGGTCTCGAGGCAGACGAACCAGCACGTCTCCGGGTCGCGCCGGACGTCGCGGATGCGGACCACCATCCCGAGCTCGCGGCTGATCCGCGACACGGCCTCGTGCGTCGGACGAAAGAGGTGGAGCGCCTCCCCCGAGTCGACGCCGCCGAACCGCGGGAGCGGTTCGACCCGAAGGACCGACTCGATCGCGGAGTCGATCGCGCCGAGCTCCCACGGCGCGATCATCACTCCCGCGGGTCGGCTCGGGAACGCCTCGTTCAGCCGGCCGACGACTTCCCCTCCTCCTGAAGAGAGGGGAAACCACGCCCCGTCGATCCTCGCCTGGACGCAGCCGTGTCCCGCGTACTGCTGCTGGAAACCGAACCTCCCGACCGGCCACGCGGAGACGTCGTCGTCGGTGACGAAGCACGACTCGCCGGCGCGGCCCGGCCCCACCGTCCCGAGCACGAGGAACCGCTCGTCCGCGGGTGACTCGATCGATTCGATCGGCCCGCGCGTCTTCTCGATGAAGGTCCGGAGCCACGGAGCGTGCTCGCCGAGGAACCGGTCCTCGAACTCGGCCCGGTACTCCGTCCGCTCGCCCGAGTCGGCGATCGTCCTCCACTCGCCGTCGTCGTCGAGCCGCTGCACCTCGATCGAGAGCCCGCGGTCCGTCGACCACCACTCGACGATCCGCCGCCGCCCGTCGACGTCGGTGAACGTGCTCCGTCGTCTCACCCGCCGTCGCCTTCTCTTTCTCGCTCCCGCACCGGGACGACGAGGACGGGACGGTCGGCGTCCTTGATCACGCCGCCGCTGACGCTCCCGAGCAGCACGCGCGCGACCGCGCCCTTGCCGTGGCGGCCGACGACGATCAGGTCGGCCGCGACGTCGTTCGCCTCGGCGACGATCTTCTCGGCCGTGAGTCCCTGGATCAGGAGCGGCGTCACCTCGAGACCGTCCCCCTCCTCCCGCAACCGCTTCGCGATCGCCTCGAGCTCGCGGTGCTCGTCGCGCAGCTCGCCGGCGCGCCAGTCCCGCTCCCCCTGCGGCCCGGGCCCGTAGCCGACGAACTCCGGCTCGGGCTCGGCGACGTGGACGAGGTAGAGGTGCGCGCCGAACCTCCGGGCGATCGTCGCGGCGTGCTCGATCACGCGCGCCGATCCGGGAGAGAAGTCGATCGCGGCCAGGACGACCTTCATGGGGGGACCTCTTGCTCGAACCTCCGGGGCGCGGACGATCGTACCGGCGCGCCGCGCGGGAGCGGGGACCTCGGGGGCGATCGTCCGTGCGAATCGGCCGGATCCGACGTACCGTCGTCGGCAGAAGGAACCTGTCCGAGGGAGACGTGACCATGAAGAACTCGATCGTCGCCGGCGTCGTCGTCGCGGGCCTGTCGCTCGCCGTCCCCGCCGTGGGTCAAGAGGTCCTGTGGGTGAAGCACGAGGCGGAGCTCCGCACCGTCGACCCGTCGTCGGGCGCGACGATCGACGTGGTCGAGGTCGACCCGGCGCTCCCGTCCGGCGCCAGCGCGTTCGTCCCGGGGGTCGGCCTGTACGTCCTCCACACCCCCTCGGGCGCGCAGGCCGAGCTCTGGCGGATCGACCCGCACTCCGGCGCCGCGCAGCTCGTCGGCCCGACCGGGTACTGGTGGGTGTACGACGCGCTCGCCGTCGACCCGACGACCGGCGTGCTGTACGCCAAGCGCGCGAGCCACCTCTACCGCGTCGACGACCAGACCGGCGCGATGACGTACCAGGCCGTGCTGTCGGGGAGCTTCTCCGGGTACGCGATGAGCATGACCGTCGGCGCCGGCGGGCAGGGGTACGTCTGCGACTCGCACGCCGGGCTCTTCCAGCTCGACCTCGGGACGGGGAAGCTCACCAAGCGGGGCGACCTGAGCATCGCCGAGCTCTACCTCACCGAGCTGACGGTCGATCGCCAGGGCGGGCTGTGGGGGACGCACTTCGGCGGCGGGACGTACTCGATCGATCCCGCGACGGCGACCGCGACGCCGGCGTTCGACGTCGGGTACCACCAGACCGCCACGTTCGGGTGCGACGCGCGGAACTACGGCGTCGGCTGCCCCGGCTCCGGCGGCGTGACCCCGACCCTCGACATGCACGGCTGCCCCGCCGTCGGGCAGACGATCGAGCTCGCGCTCGAGGGCGGCCTCGGCGGCTCGCAGGCCTTGACCCTCTTGGGACTCGCCAAGTCCGAGACCGCGATCGGCGGCGGATGCACGGCGTGGATCACGTCGGTCCTCCCCGCGTCGTTCGTCCTCCCGCTGTCGCCCGGCGGACCGGGGGACGGCGCGTTCTCGATCGGCGCGACGCTCCCCGCCTCCGCCTCGGGCGCGAAGCTGAACCTGCAGTCGTTCGTGCTCGACCCCGCGACGCCGCTCGGATTCACGGCGACGAACGGCGTGGAGATGGAGGTGCCGTGACGGGCCGGCGGGGCGGTCACTCCTTCAGCCCGAGCCGCACGGCGAGGCGGTGGAGGTTCCCCCGCTCCATGCCGAGGCTCCGGGCGGCGGCGGACCAGTTCCCGCCGGCCCGCTCGACCCGCCCCCGGACGAGCCGGCGCGCGAAGGCGTCGAGCGCGTCCCGATACGTCGGCTCCCCGTCCTCCGCGCCGGCGGCGGGGAGCGGCGGAGCGGCACGTGACGTCACCGCGTCTCCTCCCGCGAGGTCTCCGAGGTCGCGGAGCCGGACCACCACCGTGCTCCCGGCCTCGGTCCCCGCGGCCGCCCGGAGGACGGCGCGGGAGACGACGTTCTCGAGCTCGCGCACGTTCCCCGGCCAGCTCGCGGCGGCGAGCGCGGCCTGCGCGGCCGGCTCGATCCGCACCGGCCCCGTGCCGAGCCGCCGTCGCGCCCGGTCGCAGAAGTGTCCGGCGAGCAGCGGCACGTCCTCGCGATGGTCGCGCAGCGGCGGCACCCGGACCCGGCCGACGTCGAGGCGGTGGAGGAGGTCGGCCCGGAACCGTCCGGCGCGCACCTCCCGCTCGAGGTCCCGGTTCGTGGCGGCGAGGACCCGGACGTCGACGTGGTGCGGCCGGTCCGCGCCGACCCGCTGCACCTCGCCTTCCTGCAAGACGCGCAGGAGCATCGGCTGGACGTGCTCCGGCAGCTCGCCGATCTCGTCGAGGAACAGGCTCGCGCCGTCGGCGACCTGGAACTTCCCGGGGCGGGCCTGCGTCGCGCCGGTGAACGCGCCCCGTTCGTGCCCGAACAGCTCGCTCTCCGCGACCGACGACGGGAGCGCGGCGCAGTTGACGTAGACGAGCGGCTGGTCGGCCCGCCGCGACTCGGCGTGGAGCATGCGGACGACCAGCTCCTTCCCGACGCCGGTCTCGCCCGACACGAGCACCGGGAAGTCGGAGCCGGCGACGAGGCGGATCTCCTCCCGCAGCCTCCGCATCGCCGGGCCGTCCCCGACGAGCTGGCCGCCGCGGCGCGCCAGTCCGTCCCGGACCAGGTCCTGCGCGACCAGCCCCCGCTGGCGCGACGAGTGCTCCAGCGCCTCGATCAGGTCGGACGTCCGGAGCGCCGCGCCCGCGAGCGCGGCGAGAGCCTCGAGGTAGCGCGGCTCGATCGCGTCGAACGCCCCCCGCTCGAGCGCGTCGACCGCGAGGACGCCGATCAGCTCTCCCTCGACGCGGAGGGGACAGCCGAGGCACGAGTGGACGTGATGGGTGAGGTCGGGCACGCCGGCGACCAGGCCGTCGAACGGGTCGGGGAGCGTGCTCTCCGGCGGGAAGATCGTCGGACCGTCGGCCCGGCAGATCACGTCGAGGCGCGGGTTCTCCCGGCGCGGGAACGTCCGACCGAAGACGTCCGGAGAGAGCCCGTGCGCCGCGAGCGGGACGAGCACGTCGCCGTCGACGCGCAGGAGCGTCGCCGCGTCGCACGGGAGCGCGCGCCGGACCGCCTCGACCACCCGGCGCCGCCGGTCGTCCGCGGGGAGGGACGCCGTCAGGTCGGTCGCGATCGTGAGGAGGGTGTCGACGTCGTAGGGCGTTGTCATTCGCACAGCATAGCATGTCGAAACCACAACACCCGAACGTTGTCTTCCCGACAACCAACGCACACAAGTCGCTTGTGGGTCTCGGCTTTCAATTCGGCACGTCGAATGCATCGGAACCTTCGTCCTTCCTCCCGTTCTCCCGACCACCCGGAGTTCCCCCGATGACCGTCGACCCGACCTCCCCCACGCTCGCTCACCTCGCCACGACGCTCCCCGGGGCGTCGCGGGTCTTCGCCCGCCACCGCCTCGACTTCTGCTGCCACGGGGATCGACCGCTCGCCGACGCGTGCCGCGAGAGGGACCTCGACCCCGCATCGGTGCGGGCGGAGATCGAGGCCGAGCGGCGAGAGGACGAGACGTTCGACCGCTGGGACGAGCGACCGCTCGCCGAGCTGATCGACCACGTCCTCGAGCGGTACCACGCGGCGCACCGCGAGGAGCTGCCGCGGCTCGTCGCGATGGCCCAGAAGGTCGAGGCGGTCCACGCCGAGCGCCCGGATCGCCCGGTCGGGCTCCACGCTCACCTCGTGGGGATGGCCGACGAGCTCGAGAGCCACATGCAGAAGGAGGAGCAGATCCTCTTCCCGCTCCTCCGCGCCGGCCGCGGCGCCCTCGCCCAGGCCCCGATCCAGGTGATGGAGACCGAGCACGAGGACCACGCGCGGAACCTCGAGCTCACCCGATCGCTGACCCACGACCTGACGCCGCCCGAGGACGCCTGCGGCACGTGGCGCGCGCTCTACCTCGGCCTCGAGGAGCTGGAGACGGAGATCATGCGCCACGTCCACCTCGAGAACCACGTCCTCTTCCCGCGCGCCGTCACCGAGTGAAGGCCGAAGCGAAGGGAGGCGAACGATGAACGACACTCGACGTTGGATCCTGCTCGGCGCGGTCGTCGCCGGAGCGTTCGGAGTCCTCGGCTTCTTCGGCGCCGAGGTGTACCGCCAGGCGCCGCCGATCCCGGACCGCGTGGTGGCGGCCGACGACGGCGCGGTCCTGATGACCGAGGACGACATCCTGACCGGCCAGCAGGTCTGGCAGAGCATCGGCGGCCAGCAGGTCGGATCGATCTGGGGGCACGGCGCCTACCAGGCCCCCGACTGGTCGGCCGACTGGCTGCACCGCGAGGCGACCGCGCTCCTCGACCTCTGGGCGGAGCGCGAGGCGGGTACGCCGTTCGACGCGCTCGACCCCGAGCGTCGCGCCGCCCTGAAGGAGCGCCTCCGCGGCACGCTCCGGACGAACACCCACGACCCGGAGAGCGGCGCCGTGACCGTCTCCGCGGACCGGGTCGCCGCGATCGAACGGACGCGCGCCCACTACATGGCGCTCTTCGGCGACGACCCCGCGCTGGTCGAGCTGCGCGATCACTACGCGATCCAGGACGACGCCGTTCCGGACGAGGTGCGCCGCGCGCGGATGTGCGACTTCTTCTTCTGGACCGCGTGGGCGTGCGTGACCGAGCGACCGGGCACGGCGGTCACCTACACGAACAACTGGCCGCACGAGGAGCTGGTCGGGAACGCGCCCACCGGCGCCAACGTCACCTGGTCGGTCGTCAGCCTCCTCTTCCTGCTCGGGGGGATCGGCGCGCTCGTCTGGTGGAAGGCGGTGAAGGACCGGCACGAGGGGACGGTCGAGCCCCCGGCCCGCGACCCGATCGGCTCGTTCGAGCTGACGCCGTCGATGCGGGCGCTCGGGTGGTACTGCGCCGTCGTGCTCGGCCTGTTCCTCGTCCAGTGCCTCCTCGGCGCGCTCACCGCCCACTACACGGTCGAGGGGCGGGCGCTCTTCGGCCTGCCGCTCGGCGACCTGCTGCCGTACTCCCTCACGCGGACCTGGCACATCCAGACCGGCGTCTTCTGGATCGCGACCGCGTTCCTCGCCGCGGGGCTGTTCCTGGCGCCGATCGTCGGCGGCCGCGAGCCGCGGTTCCAGCGGCTCGGCGTCCACGTCCTGTTCGGCGCGCTGCTCGTCGTCGTCGTCGGCTCGATGGCGGGGGAGTGGCTGGCGATCCGGCAGGTGCTCGACCTCGACCTGTCGTTCTGGTTCGGGCACCAGGGATACGAGTACGTCGACCTCGGCCGCGCCTGGCAGATCGCGCTGATCGTCGGCCTCGTGCTCTGGCTCGTGCTGATGCTGCGGGGGCTCTGGCCGGCGCTGACGACGCGCCCCGAGGCGACGGCCGACGGAGAGCCGCGCAGCCGCAGCCTGCTCGCGCTGTTCGCCGGGTCGACGGTGGCGATCGGCCTGTTCTACGGCGCGGGGCTCCTGTACGGCGCGCGCACGCACCTCTCGGTCGCGGAGTACTGGCGCTGGTGGGTGGTCCACCTCTGGGTCGAGGGGTTCTTCGAGGTGTTCGCGACCGCCGCCATCGCGTTCCTGTTCGCGTACCTCGGGCTGGTGAAGCGCTCGTCGGCGACCCGCGCCGCGCTCTTCTCGACCGCGATCTTCCTCGCCGCCGGCATCCCCGGCACGTTCCACCACCTCTACTTCAGCGGGACCCCGGTCTCGATCATGGCGATCGGCGCCAGCTTCTCCGCGCTCGAGGTCGTGCCGCTGGTGCTGATCGGGTTCGAGGCGGTCGAGACGCTCCGGCTGGGGCGGAAGGCGCCGTGGATGCGCGCGTACCGGTGGCCGATCCGCTTCTTCGTCGGCGTCGCGTTCTGGAACCTCGTCGGGGCGGGCCTGTTCGGCTTCCTGATCAACCCGCCGATCGCGCTGTACTACATGCAGGGACTGAACACGACGCCGGTCCACGGGCACACCGCGCTGTTCGGCGTCTACGGGCTCCTGTCGCTCGGCCTCGTGCTGCTGATCCTGCGGCGCCTGACCGGGAGCCGCCCGTGGCGCGAGAGGCCGCTCGCCTGGTCGTTCTGGCTGATGAACGGCGGGCTGACGCTGATGGTCGCGCTCAGCCTGCTGCCGATCGGCATCCTGCAGACGGTCGCCAGCGTCGACCACGGCCTCTGGTTCGCGCGGTCCGCCGACTTCCTCCAGCTGCCGCACCTCAAGGTGCTCCGCTGGCTCCGGCTGGTCGGCGACACCGTGTTCCTCGCCGGCGTGGTGACGCTCGTCTGGTGGGCGATCGGGCTCCGGAGCGGCCGCTCGCTCGCGCCCGAACCGACGGCCCCCTCGCCGTCCCGTCCGCCCGCCCCCGCGGCGCGGGAGCCCGCCGGCGTGGCGTGACCGGTCGACGCCGCGGGCGCCGACGCGGGCGGGAGGGCGCGTCCCTCCCGCCCGGCGTCGGTCAGCGCGGATCGTCCGCGTCGGAGTGCTCGGTCGTCCCCGGGGTCGCCCCCCACTGGACGACGAACCCCGCGGACGACTGCCGGTGCCAGCGGCCGCGCGGGACCACGAAGACCGAGCCCGCGGGGACGCGCGTCGTCACCTCTTCGTCGTCGGTCAGCACCGTCACCTCGACCTCTCCCTCGAGGACGTGCAGCACCTCGTCCCCCGCGTCGTGCCGCTCCCACGGCGAGGTGCCGCGCCACCGGCCGACCCACGCCATCCCCCCGTCGAACGAGCCGAGCCGCCAGAACGACGCCTCGCGGTCGTCGGTCTCGAACATCGGGGGCCCGCTCATCGTCTCGCGCGGGTCGTGCGCCTTCAGGTCATGGTCCATCGAGGGGCTCCTCTCGTCCGCTCCCGCTTCACTTGATGTACCCGAGCTGCCGCAGCTCCTGGAGCGCCTCCGGCTCGAGCACCGTCTCGATCACCGGCGCGACGGTCCGCTTCCCCCGCGCCGACTCGAGCAGCACCTTCGCGTACGCCTCCATCTGCGCGAGCTGCTCCGGCTCGCGCGCCGCGACGTCCTCCGCCTCGCCCGGGTCCTCGCGCAGGTCGTACAGCCGGAAGACGTCGACGTCGTGCACCAGCTTCCAGCCGTCCCGGATCAGGCCGTACCGCCGGCGCGCCTCGCTGAAGACGAACCGCGACGTCTCGCCCGAGAAGATCGGGACCCCGGGGAGGTCGTCCGCCTCGACCCCCAGGAGCTCGAGCAGCCCCGGAAGCACGTCGATCGCGGACGAGAGGTCGCTCACGCGGTCCGGCAGCTCGGGCGGCCGCCGCCCCTTCGGGAACTTCACGACCAGCGGCACGTGGATGATCTCCTGCCAGACGTGGTAGGCGTGCGCGTACCCGCGATGGTCGTACAGCTCCTCCCCGTGATCGGAGGTGACCAGGATCATGGTCGAGTCGTACAGACCGCGCTCCTTCAGCCCGTCGACGACGCGGCCGAGCAGGTCGCGGTCGCACCGCACCAGCGACGACTCGTAGACGAGGTTCAGGAACCGCACGTCGTCCGGATCGAGCGTCTGCCGCCCCTCGAGGATCGCGTGCTTGATCGCGGGCGTGGTGAAGTCCGCGCCCGCCGCCTGGCGCGCCGCCTCGTCGTACGGGAACCCGAACCTCTCGACGTACTCCGCGTCGCGCTTCTTCTCGGGGTACGGGTGGTGCGTGGCGCTGAAGTGCACGTATCCGAAGAAGCGCCCCCCCGCCGCGTCGATCGAACGCAGGACCTCGTCCGCACGCTCCTCGTCGTCCTTGATCTCCTCCGGACCGACGTAGGCGTCGAACCCCTGCGCGAAGCCGTACTCCCGGACGAGGTGGCGGCTCTTCACGACGCCGAAGTTCCAGAACCCGACCTCGGCCAGCCGTTCGGCCATCGTCCGGTGCGACGCGTCGACGACCTGGGTCGAGACGTCGCGCCACTCCTGGTCCTTCTTCGGCGTGTGCCCCTCGACCACCCCGTGCTGGAACGGGAAGAGCCCGGTGAAGAGGCTCGCCGTCGACGACTTCGTGAACGCCCCCTGGACGTGATGCTTCAGGAACACGACCGCGTCGTCCTCGGCGGCCAGCGCGTCGAGGCGGGGGCTGGTCGGCCGCTCGAAGCCGTAGCAGCCGAGCTTGTCCGGCCGGAGCGCGTCGAGCACGACGATGAGGACGTTGAACGCGTCCGGGTCGCGCGACGCTCCCCCCGGTGAACACCCCAAGCCGAGGGACCAGACGACGATCGACGACAGGACGACGTTCCGCACGTGTCGGTTTCTCCGTGGCGCTTCGGGGACGAACGGCTCGACGGTATGCTACCGGCCACCTGCCCGACGCGGATTCCGCACCGAGAGACAGCCCCACGTTGGAGGATCCGTTGCGCCGCCACTCCCTCGCCCCGATCGTCGTCTCGCTCGCGCTCGCCGGTCCGTCCCTCGCCGACGACGGGGCGGACTGCATGGCCTGGAACCAGGACGGCGCGTTCGCCGCCGACGTCACGACCGTCGGCGTGACCCGCGCCGTCCGACTCGACGTCACCTCGAACCTCGGCCCGGTGACCGTCGTGCAGGCGCGGCTGTTCACCGGCCTCGTGACCGCGCCGAGCGCGCTCGGGCTCCGGGCGCACCTCCCCGGCTCGAACGCTCCGGGCGCCGTGCTCGCCGAGGCGACGTTCACGGTGAAGTCTCACCTCGGGTGGCAGGGGGTCGCGTTCGACGTCCCGGTGCCGCTCGCGGCCGGACAGACGTTCTGGCTGACGTGGGACGCTCCGGCCGGGGCGCAGATGCCGTGGTCGCCGCCGAAGGCGTTCCCCGGCCAGGCGCACCGGATCTCGTACGACGGCGGGAAGAACTGGGTCTCGCAGGTGTTCCAGTCGAGCGCCTCGCACTTCAAGGTCCGGCTCCAGGGCGCCTGCGGCTGCGCGACCGATCTCCAGACGCACGGCAGCGGTTGCGCGGGGAGCGGCAATCACGTCCCGACCCTCCTGGCGACCTCGTGCCCGACGGTCGGGACCGACCTCGGCGTGGTGGTCGCGGGCGGGCTCGGCGGGGCGTGGTCCCTCGTGGTCCTCGGCGACGACCCGGCGAGCCAGCCGCTCTTCGGGACGGACTGCCACCTCCTCCTCGACCCGGTCCGGCTGCCGCTGCTCGTGCAGCCTCTGACCGGCCAGGGGGCCGGCGAGGGGACCGTCTCGCTCTGGGGGAAGATCGACTCCTCCGTGTCGGGCGAGTCCCTGGTGGTCCAGGCGTTCGTGCTCGACCCCGGCGTGCCGCGCGGGTTCGCCGCCACCGCGGGGCTCCGGATCTCGATCCCCTGAGGCGCTCTCGGAGAAGCGGGACCTCCGGCGCGGTCGGGGGTCGCCGGGAGACCGCGTCCCCATAGGATGGGGGGATGATCGCCCCCTCCGTCCTCGCCCTCCTCGTCGCCCAGGCGCCGCTCCCCGCCGCGGCGCCGTGCCCGCCGCCCTCGGGCGCGAGCCGGGTGGCGACCTGCATCCTCCACTCCCCGGCGCCGCGACCGCTCGGATCGTTCGGGACCCGGACGCTGGCCCTCTCCTTCGACGACGACCCGCACCCGGACCTCGCGGTCGCCGAGCCGGCGCCGCAGGCCCCGGGGATGGCGGGCCGCGTCTGGGTCTTCCGCGGGCCGAGCTTCGACGAAGCGCTCCTGCTCGTCCCACAACTCTCGCAGGCCGAGGATCGGTTCGGCACCTCCCTGGCCGCCGCCGACCTCGACGGCGACGGCCGCGACGAGCTGGTCGTCGGGGCCCCGCACCACGACGCGGGGCCGTTCGCCAAGGACGTCGGCTTCGTCTCGATCTGGTCGTTCAAGGCGGGCGGGCCGACGGAGTGGATGCAGCTCCACCCGGGGATCCCGCAGCCCGGGGGGCGGTTCGGGACGGCCGTCGCCGTCGGGAACGTGATCGGCGCGGCGCGCGTCGACGTGGCCGTCGGGACGCCGTTCCGCCGCGTGACCGGGACGACGCTCGACGCGGGGACGGTCAGCGTCTTCGCCTTCCACCCGGGGCCGATCGTGACCGAGACGATCTGGGAGAACCCGAAGCCGTCGTCCGACCACGGAGAGTTCGGCAACCGGCTGGCCGTGACCGACTGGAACGGAGACGGACTGGACGACCTCGTCGTCGCCGCGATCTTCAACGACGTCGGCGCCGTGCCGCACGGGGGGCAGGTGTTCGTGCTCGGGCACGTGGCCGAGGGAGCGCCGGCGACAATCCTCGCCCGGCTCGACAACCCGTACGCGGGCGGCGAAGGGGCGAACCCGGCCTGCGTCTCCGAGCGGTACGGGATGACCCTCGACGCGGGGGACCTCGACGGCGACGGGTTCGGCGAGGTCCTCGTCGGGGCGAACCGGGACGACCACCAGGGGGTCTGCGAGGCCGGCCGCGGGTCGCTCTTCTCCGGGGCCCACGCGGGGGGCGCGGTCCCCGCCACGCTCCCGTTCGTCCATCCCACGCCGGCGCCGTTCGACCTCATGGCGTACCGCGTCGACCTCGCGGACATCGTGGGCGGACCGGAACTCGACGTCGTCGTCGGCTCGGCCGCCGCGAACCAGGCTCAGGTCGCCCTCGTCTGGGACGGGGCCGGGCTGCTCGGGCCGGGCGGCTTCCCGGCCGCGACGCCGCTCCCGGTCCACGGGTTCGAAGCCCTCCACGGGCACGGCCCCCACTCCAGCGGCGACCTCTCGTCGGGCGACCTCGATCGCGACGGGCGGGAGGAGCTGATCCTCGGCGACTACGACGCCCCTCTCGGGCCGCACCCCCGGGTCGGACGCGTGCTGATCACCTGGTGGCCCTGACCGCCGGGCCCCGCGGCCCCGCCGGCCGGGGACGCGCCTCCGCTCCGCGGCTGGAACGGGGTTGACGCCCGGCTCGCCCGCGCGGAACATGTGGGGTTCCTCCGGAGCGGCCGGGAAGACGGCGCCCTCGACGCGAGGCGCGCACCGCCCCCAACGGAACCGAATTCCTCGCCGTACCGGACGTCCCTCGTACCGGAATTGGAGCCATGGAGACGATGTCCACGTCCCCCCCGATGATCGAAGCCTCGAAGCTGACCAAACGGTACGGCGACTTCGTCGCGATCGAGAACGTCGACTTCTCGGTCGGTAAGGGCGAGGTGGTCGCCTTCCTCGGGCCGAACGGCGCCGGAAAGTCGACGACGATGAAGATCCTGACCGGCTACCTCTCGCCGACCTCCGGGGAGGCGAGGATCGCCGGCGTCGCCGTCGCGAACGACCGGCTCCACGCCGCGAGGATCATCGGCTACCTCCCCGAGAACGGCCCGCTCTACCCCGAGATGACGCCGCGCGAGGTGCTGGCGTTCTTCTCCGAGGCGCGCGGCCTGAGCGGAGCGTCGGCCCGGCAGCGGACCGAAGAGGTGGTCGAGATCTGCACCCTCGGCGGCGTCCTCGACAAGCCGATCCGGAAGCTCTCCAAGGGGTTCCGGCAGCGCGTCGGGATGGCGCACGTGCTCCTTCACGAGCCGGAGGTCCTGATCATGGACGAGCCGACCTCCGGCCTCGATCCGAACCAGATCCTCCACGTCCGGGACACGATCCGGAAGCTCGGCGAGACGAAGACGATCCTCCTCTCGACGCACATCCTCCAGGAGGTCGAGGCGGTCGCCAGCCGCGTGATCATGATCGCCGGCGGCCGGGTCGTCTTCGACGGCACGTGCGACGAGCTCCGCTCGAAGGGCGAGGGGAACCTCGACCAGGCGTTCCACACCTTGACGGGAGCCGCGTGATGCTCGGGCCGGTGACCAAGGCGATCTTCAAGCGCGACCTGCGGCGCTGGTTCGGGAACCCGACCGGCTACGTCTTCCTGACCCTGTTCGTGCTGCTGGCGACCGCGGCCCTCTTCTGGCCGAACGAGTTCTTCCAGCGGAACCTCGCGAACCTCGACACCCTGAACGACTGGTACCCGCTCCTCCTCCTCTTCTTCGTGCCGGCGATCACGATGTCGGTCTGGGCGGGAGAGCGGGGCGCGGGGACGGACGAGCTCCTCCTGACCCTGCCGGCGACCGACGGGCACATCGTGCTCGGGAAGTACCTCGCCGCGGCCGGGATCTACACCGTGGCGCTCCTGTTCACGGTGCCGATGCTCTTCTTCCTGGCGTTCCTGGGCGACCCCGACTGGGGGCTCCTGGCGTCGAACTACTTCGGGTACTGGCTGCTCGGGGTGACGCTGATCGCGGCCGGGATGGTCGGCTCGCAGCTCTCCGACAACCTGACCGTCGCGTTCATCCTCGGCGCGATCCTCTGCGGACTGCTCGTCATGTTCGAGCAGTTCCTCGCCGGCCTCTTCCCCGACGTCGCGCGGGCGTGGACCGGGTTCGGGCCGATCTCGCTGTTCCACGAGATGGCGCGCGGGATCGTGTCGCTGCCGTCGATCCTCTTGTACGTCGGGCTGACCGCCGGCTTCCTCTACCTGAACCTCGTCCTCCTCGGCCGCCGGCACTGGAACGTCGGCGCCGGGCTCGGGACGCACTACGGGATCCGGTTCGCGAGCCTGCTCGTCGCCGCCGTGGCGCTGACCGCGGTCGGCGCGAACGCCGGCGCGCGCGCCGACCTGACCAGCGAGTCGGTCCACTCCCTGTCGCCGGAGACCGAGGCGATCCTGCGCGACCTCCCCGGCGAGCGCCCGGTGATGATCCAGGCGTTCGTGTCGCCGGAGGTCCCGCCGGACTACGTCCAGACCCGTCGGACGCTGCTCGACCTGCTCCGCCAGGTCGACGCGATCGCCGGCGACCGCGTCCGCGTCCGCGTCGTCGACACCGAGCGGTACTCCGACGCCGCCGCCGAGGCGGAGAAGAACTTCGGCATCACGCACCAGACGCGCATCTTCGAGGAGGACGGCCGCGCCCGGACCGAGGACATCTTCCTCGCCGTCGCGTTCACGTCCGGCCTCGAGGAGGTGGTCCTCCCGTTCCTCGACAAGGGCCTGCCGGTCGAGTACGAGATCGCGCGCTCGCTCCGCGTCGTGGCCGCCGCGCACCGTCGCAAGGTCGGCGTGCTCGACAACGACGTGAAGGCGTTCGGCGGCTTCGACTTCCAGCGGATGCGCAGCGACCCCGAGTGGGACATCGTCGGCGAGCTGAAGCTGCAGTACGAGGTCGTCCGCGTGAACGTCGACGAGGAGTACCCCGACGACCTCGACGTCCTCGTGGCGCTCATGCCGTCGACCCTCACCCAGGAGCAGATGGACCGCCTCGCGCTCTACGTGAAGGCGGGGAACCCGGCCCTGCTCATCGACGACCCGTTCCCGACCGCGGCGCCGCAGCTCGCGCCGTCCGAGCCGAAGGGCGGCCGCCAGAACCCGATGATGGGGCAGCAGCCGAACCAGGAGGAGAAGGGGGACGTCCTCGGAATGCTGAAGGGGTTCGGGGTCGACTGGGCCTCGGCGTCCGGCTTCCAGCCGTCGCCGGTGGTCGTGTGGGACGCCTACAACCCGTTCCCGCAGTACGACTTCGACCCCGAGCTGGTGTTCGTCAGCCCGTCCGTGAACCCGAAGGCGTTCAACGAAGGGCAGGCGATCACCTCCGGGCTGCAGCAGGTCGTCGCGATCTTCGGCGGCCACGTGCGCGAGAACGCGGTCCCGGGCCTGACCTGGATCCCGCTCCTCCGCACCTCGAACGTGAGCGGCTCGCTCGCGCCGAACGACATGTTCCGCTTCGACCCGTTCTTCGGCCGCGCGCTCAACCCGCGCCGCCCGCACCGGAACGACGGCACCGAGAAGGTGATCGCGTGCCGCGTGCTCGGCAAGCCGGAGGGGAGCGAGAACGCGATCGACGTGATCTTCGTCCCCGACCTCGACATGATCTCTCGCGAGTTCTTCGAGATGCGGCGGCGCGGCCTCGAGGGACTCGAGTTCGACAACGTCACGTTCCTGCTGAACAGCGTCGACGTCCTCGCCGGCGACGAGAGCTTCGTCGAGCTCCGCAAGCGGCGCCCGGTCCACCGGACGCTGACGAAGATCGAGGCGCAGGAGTCGGAGTACGAGGAGGTCTGGCTCGACGAGAAGGAGAAGGCGGAGGAGAAGGCGAACGCCGACCTCGCCGACGCCCGGAAGCGGCTCGACGAACGCGTCGCGCAGATCGAGCAGCGGACCGACCTCGACGAGCAGTCGAAGGCGATCCAGATCGAGTCCGTCCGGAACGTCGAGCAGCGAAAGCTCGACGTCCGGGAGGGCGCGATCAACGCCGAGAAGGAGCGAGTGATCGAGGACGCGAAGCGGGAGAAGGTGCGCGCCGAGAACCGGATCCGGGACTTCTACCGGATCGGCTCGGTCGCGATCACCCCGATCCCGGCCGTGCTCGTGGGGCTCTGGACCTTGATGCGGCGCCGCGGCCGCGAGAAGGACACGTCCCGCGTCACCCCGTCCGCGCAGGGAGGTGCGTCGTGAACGCCATGATGAAGACCGTTCTGTTCGTCCTCGTCGCCGGCGGGCTCGTCCTGCTGGCGCGGTTCTCCGCCCCGAGCATCGACGCGCCGGCGCTCTACGACGACACCGGCGAGCCGTTCTTCCCCGACTTCTCCGATCCGCAGCAGGCGGTCGCGCTCGAGGTCGTCGAGTTCTCGGCCGACACCGCCGAGATCCGTCCGTTCCGCGTCGAGCGGAAGAGCGGGCGCTGGACGATCCCGTCGCACCACGACTACCCGGCGGACGCCAAGGACCAG
>JBICIB010000182.1:0-2779 GCA_043101415.1 Planctomycetota bacterium JB042
GCTCGGGGAGCGGGTCCCCGTCGATGTCGACCCGCCGGAGGAACCCGGACCCGGGGAGGCTCCCCACGAGCACGAAGCCGGTCCCCGTGTTCCGGTGGATCCGCAGCCCGACCCCGACGACCGCGAGCGCGAGGTCGTCGAGGCCGTCGCCGTCGACGTCGAGCGTCACGGCGGACTGGATCGGACCGGGCTCCTCGAAGCTCGCGAACGGGATCGGCTGTCCCGCGGCGTCCGAGCGGAACGCCTTCACCTCGTCGTGGAACGCGCAGACGAAGTCGTCCCGCGCGTCGGCGTCGAAGCGCGCCGCCTCGATCGCCCACGCGATCAGCTCGCTCGAGTTGCCGGACGTCTGGAGCGTGAACGACGGGGCGAACGTGCCGTCGGGAGCGCCCGAGAAGCCGCTCACCTTCACGGCGTCGAAGGTGTCGTCGACGAAGTACCACCCGAGCGCGTCCTTCACGCCGTCGCCGTCGAGGTCGGCGAGCGTGGTGACCGCCGTCGAGTCCGGGAAGGCGACGCGCGGGACGTCGTACGTCGCGGCCGACTCCTGGGCGGCGAGCGGCGACGACGAGGCGGCGAGCAACGGGATCGTCAGGATCGGAACGAGCGGTCTCATGGGTTCCTCCGTCTTCTTCGCCGCGCGTCGCCAAGCGCCACGCGCGGAGGTTCGTTCGGTCGTCGACCGCCGCGCCGCAGCGACGGCGTCGGGGGCGGGCTCATCGCAGGTCCACGATCACGGGGGGCGCGTCGTCGCCGGGCGCGGCGACGGCGAACGGCACGGCCGCCGTCCGGCCGCGCCCGGTCACGACCTCGATCCGGTACCGCCCCGGCGCGAACCCCTGCCGGAACCGGATCGGCACGGAGCGACCGCTCAGCCGGTCGTGCCCGCGCGGCGTCCCGTCCTCGTCCTTCCAGTGGAACTCGAGGCCGAGCGCGAACACGAACGGCGCCGCGTGCACCTCGAACGTCCGGCTCGCCGCGGGCGCGGGTCGGAGCGTGACGTCGGTCTCCTCGCCGGACCGGACGACGAACGGGGTCGGGCACTGGCCGAGCGACGGGTCGAGGAGGCGGGCGAGGTAGCGGCCCGGCGGGAGCGCGGCCGGCGGGGCCTCGCCGGCGTCGATCCGGACCGGCTCCAGCCACGCTCCGTCGAGCGACGTGACCGCCGCCGCGGTGAGGTCCGGCACGTCCGCCGCCTCGATCCGAAAGCGGACCGCTCCCGGCGGGACGAGTCGAAGGTCGCCGACGTCGAGCGGCGCGCCGGGTTCCGGCGCGACCGCGCCGACGCGGACGAACCGATCGCCCGACTCGGCGTGCAGCTGATACCCGCCTCCGAGCGCCGGGAGCGGCCCGAACCGGAACCTCCCGGTCGCCGGGTCGGCGAGCGCGGTCGCGAGGCCGACGCCGACGTGACGCAGGAAGAGGCGTCCGGGGAGCGCCGCCCCGCGCTCGTCGACGAGCCGGCCGGAGATCGAGGCGTCCGGGATCCGCCGCGGCTCGACCTCCACCCGGAGCGGCGCGCCGGGGACCGCCTCGGGGACGGTCGCGACCGGCCCGGACCAGGCGCTCGCGGGGTCGGTGATCCAGAGGTCGTACGTCGTCGGCTCGAGCGGCCCGAGGTCGAAGCGGCCCCAGGCGTCGGTCGTGGTCGACGTCGGTTCGATCCGTCCGTTCGGGACGAGCGCGCGGACGCGCAGGTCGGCGAGCGGCCGGCCGTCCCGGCGGACCACGCGGCCGTGCAGCGCCCGGGGCTCCCGCACGACCGCCGTCCAGCGCGCCTCGGCCGCGGCGTCGAGCGTCGCCGTCGCCTCGCGCCCGTCCGGCGCCCGGGCGGTCAAGTGGACGGTCCCGAGCGGAGCGCCGGGAAGGACGAACCGGCCGTCGGCGTCGCTCCAGGCGACCGACTCCACCCAGCGCGGCGCTTCCCCGGCGTCGTCGACCCGCGGGTCGCGCAGGACGACGCGGGCGCGGGCGATCGGAGCGCCGTCCTCCTCGACCACGCGGCCGCGGAGCGTCGTCGCCTCGGGTTCGGTCAGCACGACGTCGGCCGCGTCCCGCTCGAGCCGGATCGTCCCGGTGGCGAGCGGACGTCCCGGCGCCCGCGCCCAGACCGGCCCTCCGTCGGGGTAGGCGACGAACCCGCGCCGCTCGAACCGTCCGTCCGGATCGGTGACGAGTTCGAGCGGCGGCGAACGCTGGGCGAGGCTCGTCAACGGCGCGTCGAAGTCGAGCCACGCGAGTCGGGCGCCGATCTGCACCCGCGCCCCGGCGACCGGCGCCCCGGAGGCGTCGAGAACGCGGCCGCGGACGACGTGGGGGCTCTCGGCGTCCGCGAGGTCGACGTCGAACGACCGTCGTTCGCCGGGCGACCCGTCGATCCGCCGCAGGGGGACCGGGATCGAGCCGTCGGCGAGGAAGCCGATCGAACGTCCCGGCTCGACGTCGCGGAGTCGGTAGAGGCCGTCCCCGTCGGTGCGGGTCGCCTCGATCATCTCGTCCGGCGCCTCGGCCCGGGAGAGGGTCACGCGGACCCCCGCGGCGGGGAGGCCGCGCGGATCGAGCGCGCGACCGGCGACGTCGACCCCCTCCGGGATGGTGAGCCGGACCGGGTCCTTGGCGTGGACCGGGCACGTCACGCGCTCCGCCGCGCCACCTCGGAGGGGGAGCAGCCGCCACTCGCCCGGCTCGGCCGGGTCGAGGTCGATCCTTCCGTCCGCGTCCGCGGTCAGGAGCCTCTCGCGCAGCAGCGGGTCCGACACCCCGAGCCGCGCCGCCCGGA
>JBICIB010000183.1:0-4490 GCA_043101415.1 Planctomycetota bacterium JB042
CCGCGGTCGAGGTGAGGCTGCTCGTCGACGACCTCCGGCGCGACCCGGGGGCGATCCTTCACGGCCGGAGCTACGCGACGCGTCCGGGGACGGACGGAGGAGACGACTCGTGACCCGCTCGACGAACCGGACCCCGAGGGCCGCTCCGCTCGTGCTCGCCGCCCTGCTGCCCGGCTGTCTCTCCCTGCCGAAGGGAGAGGCGCCGCCGGTCCGCACGTTCGAGCCCGGGCTCCCCGCGCCCGCCGCGGTCGGGAGCGCGCCGCCGGCGCCGTTCCGGCTCGGGCGGGTCTCCGCCGCCGAGCACCTGCGCGAACGCCTGGTCTGGCGCGCCGGCGACGGCGAGGTCGGGTTCTACGACGACCTCCGCTGGACGGAGCTGCCGGTCCGCTATCTCGAGCGGGCCCTCGGCGACGAGCTGCACCGCCGGCGCGCGATGCCGTCGGAGCCGCCGATGGCCGTGCTCGACGTCCGACTGGAGGCGTTCGAGGAGACGCTCGCGCCGCGGAGCGGGGTCCGGGTCGTGGTCCGGGGCGGCGTCGAGCGGCGGGACGGTCGGCGTCGCGAGGTCGTGGCCGAGGTCGTTCGAGCGCGGCCGACCGACGATCCGCTCGAGGTCGGTGCGGCGCTCGGCGACGCCCTGGTCGAGGCGGTCCGGACGGCCGTCGCCGAAGCCGCCGCCGCGCTCCGGTGAGCGGTCCGGCTCAGCCGTCCCGGCCGGGCGCGCCGATGTGGACGAACGGCGCCCAGACGAACGGGTGGCCGACCGGCGCCTCTCTCCTCGCGGCGGCGCGGACGCCGCCGACGCCGCGCCCGCCGGCGTCCTCGACCGCCGTCCGCCGCAGCGCCTGGCGGGCGGCGTGCAGCGCGCGGTCCGGCGGCGCGTCCTCTCCGAGCAGCGCCTCGTAGAACCGCCGCATCGTCCGGACCGCGGCGGCGTCCGAGACGTCCCAGAGCGACGCGACGACGTGCCGCGCCCCCGCGTGGAGGAACGCTCGCGCGAGCGACTCGATCCCCTCGCCGCGCCGCGGCCGGCCGCGGGCCGTGGAGCAGGCGGAGAGGACCACCAGCTCGGCGTCGAGGTCGAGCGCGAGCGCGTCCTCGGTCGAGAAGAGGTCGAGCGCACCGTCCCTCCGCCCGAGGAGGAGTCCGCTCCTCCGCGGCGCGTCGCGGCGGACGACCCCGTGCGCGGCGAGGTGGAGGATCCGGACGTCGCGCAGCGGGCCGAGGAGGAGCTCGCGCGAGACGTCCGCCCCGAGGTGGACCGCGACCCGCCCGTCGACGAACGAACCGGACCGAGGCCGCGCCGCCTCGTCGAGCGCGTCCCGGGCCGCCGGATCGTCGGCGAGCCGGAGCCGGGCGAGCGCGAGCGCCTCCCCGCGGGTCTTCTGGAGCCGCGCCGGCGGGGGCTCGGCCGTCGACTCCGCCGCCTCGCCCTCGTAGATCGGGTCGGCGAGCGCCAGCACGCGCCCGGCCCCGGCGCGGCGGGGCGTCGCCGCGAGCAGCGTGAGGACGGGCGAGGACGGGGCGTACGAGATGCGGCAACGGTCGTCGACGAACGAGACCTCCTCGAACGAGGTCGGCGAGTCCGGCGCCGCGACGACGAGCGCCTCGAACGGCAGGACGCTGAGCGAGATCGAAGGGACGATCAGGAGCCGTCCGTCCGGCGGACCGCCGAGCGGCGTCGAGAGGAGTCGCTCGGAGAGGTCCCGTCCGCGCGACGCGACCTCGGCGGCGCCGGCCAGGCGGTCCGGGTCGGAGATCCCGGCCACGAACCGCTCCACGCGCCCGCGGACCTCGGCCGCGTCGCCGAGGTCGTGGAACGCGAGCGAGCGCCGGTCGACGACGAACGCGTAGAGGCGTCGCCGTCCCTCCGCGAACTCGATCAGCCGGTCCTCCTCGCCGAGCGCGGCCCGAACCTCGTCGACCGTCGCGCCGCGCGGGCGGTCGAGCGCGGCGTCGCGGGGCGAGCGCGCGAGGAGCTCGGCCGCCGTCTCCTCGATCTCCCGCCGCAGCCGCTCCGCGTGCTCCCGGAGGGCGGAGACGTCCTGGCCGTGGCGGTACGTCCGCTCGAACACGCGTTCGAGCACCGCGGCGCGGCGGTCCTCGAGTTCGTCCCTCTTCCGGCGGAGGAGCGAGATGGCGCGCGTCCGGCCGCCGCGCCGGTGCTCCGCGATCCCCTCCAGCAGTCCGCGCCCCTTCCACGCCCCGGCGGCCTCGAACCCTCGCGCCACCGCCGCCGCGTCCCCGGCCGCCGCCTCGATCGCGGTCAGGTCGTGGCGGAGGGCGGCGAACTCCGCGTACCGGGAGCGGAGTCCGACCGCGCTCTCGATCTCGAGGTCGCCTCGCCCGGCGAGCCGATCGAGGTGGCCGGCCGCCTCCTCGAGCGCCTCTCCGGCGAGGCGCGCGTCGCCGCGGTCGAGGGCGGCGGCGGCGACGACCGCGAGCGGGTCGAGGCGGGACTCGGCGTCCTCGGGCGCGGTCGCGTCGAGCGCCTCCCGGGCGGCGGCCGCCGCCTCCTCGATCCGGCCGGTCGCGAGGGCGGCCCGCGCGAGGAGCGGGAGGACGGCCCGGACGCCGCCGCCGGCCGCCCCGCTGCGGAGAGCGGCGAGGGCTTCCTCCGCCGCGGCGTACGCGTCGTCCGACGCGCCGGTCTCGAGCGCGTGTTCGATCCTCGCCACGGCGACCCGCGTCGAGAGGCCGGTCCCTTCCGCGGCCCGTCGCGCCGCGATCGCGAGCAGCTCGGCGGCCCGCTCGGGGTCCCCGCCCTCGCGGCGGAGGTCGGCGAGCACGAGGAGGGCCAGGACCTCCTCGACCCGGTCGTCCCGGTCCCGCGCCGCCCGGAGCGCCTCCTCGAGCCGGTCCAGGGCGCGTTCCTCGTCGCCCAGTCGCGCCTCGAGCACTCCGAGCGCACGGAGCGTCTCGTTCCGGCGCAGGTCGTTCCCCTGCTCCTCGTGCGCGGCGAGCGCCTCCCGGAACCGGTCCCGCGCCGCCGCGAGCCGGCCGAGACGGAGGAGCGCGTTGGCGGCCCCCTGCGCGCCGAGCGCCGCGAAGTACGGCATCCCCTCGGCGCGGGCCCGGTCGGCCAGCTCCTCGCAGGTGACGAGCGAGGCGGCGTACTCGCCGGCGACGTAGTGGGTCCGCGCGAGCCGACCGATCGCGTCGAGGCGCTGGAACGGCGGCGTCTCCTCGTCCGCGGCGACGTCGCGGAGGCGGCCGATCGCGTCGTCGAGCCGGTCCTCCGCGCGGTCGAGCAACGCGATCCGCGTCGACGCGGTGGCGACCGGGTCCGGATCGCGGGCGCGGAGGCCGATCCGGACCGCCTCCTCGTACGACCGCCGCGCGCGGTCGCGCTCGCCGCGTCGCTCGTGGAGTCCGCCGCGTTCGATCGCGACGCTCGCCCGCAGCCGTTCGTCGCCGAGCGCCTCGGCGGCCTCGGCGGCCGCGGTGAGCGGGGCGATCGCGTCGTCGTCGCGGCCGACGATGGTGAGGAAGGCGGCGTACCAGACGTCGGCGTCCGCGGTCGCGCACGGGTCCTCGGCGTCCCGCCGGACCTCGTGGTATCGCGTCGCCTCCTCGAGAGCCCCGCGGCCGTCGCCGATCTGGATCCGGAGCGTCGCGAGCGCCCGCCGCGCCTCGGCCTCGAGCGACGGGAGCCGGAGTTCGCGGCCGATCTCCGCCGCCGTGCCGTGGTGGGCGATCGCGCTCCCGAGGTCGGAGCGCGCCGCGGCGAACCTCCCCGCCGCGCGGTGGACCGCCCCGCGGACCTCGTCCCACGTCGCGCTCTCCGACCGGGCGGCGAGGTCGTCCGCGGCGGCGACGGCGCCTTCGTCCCCTCGCTCCGCCGCCTCGGCGAGCCGGTCGGCGACGGCGGCCGCGGACTCGACCCGGACCCGGCCGCGCGCCGCGTCGGTCGCGAACCGGAAGGCGTGGTCGCCGCGGGAGCACTCGAGCGGGGGAGCCGGAGTCAGCGCGGGCGTCGCGGTGACGAGGTACGAGCCGGCCTCGTCGATCCGGACGACCACGAGGACCTCGCCCGTGGCGTCGGTCTCGACCGCCGTGCCCGGTCGGACCGGGACGACGTCCGCCTCGCGGCCGGGCGCGAACAGCGAGACGAGCGTCGAGAGCGGGAGGAAGAGCCGGCGGACCATCCGATCATGTTAGTCGTGGTCGGCCCGCGGGTGCGCCGGAGGAAGGCGATCACCCGGTGGCGTCGAACAGCACGCCGGGGGAGAGGACCGGGTCCGTGGACGCGTAGGCGCGTCGGGCTCGGGATCGCGGGTCCGCGGCGTCGGCGCCGAGCGATTCGTTCCGCTGCTCGGTCAGTTCGCGGCGCGCCTGCGCTTCCTGCACGGACGCCTTCTGGGCGACGCGCTGGTCCTGGACCGACGGCTCCTGGGGCGCGAGCGCGGCCTTCCGGACGACCTCCATCTTCCGGATCGTCGCCTCGGGGTCGCCCGGGACCGGGGAGACGTCGATGGAGACCTCTCCGC
>JBICIB010000184.1:0-3536 GCA_043101415.1 Planctomycetota bacterium JB042
CTCGTCTCCGACGCCCCTCCGCACCACCGTCCTCGCGCGCGGAACGTCATCTTCCTCTACATGAACGGGGCGCCGTCGCACGTCGACACCTTCGACCCGAAGCCGCGGCTGGACGCCGAGGACGGGAAGCCGATCGGGATCGAGGTCCCGAAGACGCAGTTCGACGACGTCGGCGCCGTCCTCCGGTCGCCCTGGCGGTTCGCGCGCCACGGCGAGTGCGGCGCCCCGGTCAGCGAGCTCTTCCCGCACGTCGCCCGGCACGTCGACGACATCTGCTTCGTGAAGTCGATGACGTCGAAGTTCTCGGAGCACACGGGCGGGAACTACTTCCTCCACACCGGGCACGGGATCCAGGGGCGGCCGAGCATGGGGGCGTGGATCGGGTACGGGCTCGGGTCGGAGGCGGAGGACCTCCCCGGGTTCGTCGTCCTGAACGGCGGGCTGATCCCCGTCGGGGGGCTCGAGAACTTCTCGAGCGGATTCCTCCCCGCGAACCACCAGGGCTCGGTGTTCGACCATCGCGCCGGCGGCGTCGCCCACGTCGAGCGGACCGAGCCGGACGCGGCGGCGCAGCGGCGCAAGCTCGACCTGCTCGCGAGGCTCGACGGCGGGGCGCTGGCGCGCGGTCCGGCGCCGGCCGTCGAGGCGGCGATCGAGAACCACGAGCTGGCGTTCCGGATGCAGGCGGCGGTGCCGGACCTGATGGACCTGAGCGGGGAGAGCGCGGAGGTCCGTTCGATGTACGGGCTCGACCACCCGTACGAGCCGACCCGGACCTATGGGACCCAGTGCCTCCTCGCCCGGCGGATGGTCGAACGGGGCGTGCGGTTCGTCGAGCTGACGTGTCCCCATACCGGACACGACCGATGGGACCAGCACGGCAACCTGAAGCAGGGGCACGAGGACAATGCGCGGGCGGTCGACCAGCCGATCGCCGCGCTCCTGACCGACCTGAAGGGGCTCGGCCTGCTCGACGAGACGCTGGTGCTGTTCGCCGGGGAGTTCGGGCGGACCCCCGTGGCGCAGGGGAAGAACGGGCGCGACCACAATCCGTTCGGGTTCACGGTCTGGCTCGCCGGCGGCGGTGCCCGGGGCGGGGCGACGGTCGGCGCGACCGACGAGTACGGCTATCACGCCGTGGAGGACGTCGTCGAGATGTACGACCTCCACGCGACGATCCTCCATCTGCTGGGGATCGACCACGAGCGGCTGACGTACCGCTACTCGTCCCGCGAGATGCGTCTGACGGACGTGCACGGTCACGTCGTCCCGGGGATCCTCGCCTGAGGCCCCTCCCCGCGTTGCATCCGGGGGGGAGGGGATGGGCGAAGAAGTCCCACAAAGGGACGACTCGGGACGGATCGCCTCGTAATGCAACCCCGTCCGCCCAGCGGGCCCCCCAAGTTCCAACTCGATTCCGTCTCCACTCCCAAGAAGGGGAACCAGAGATGTCGTACCGCGTCCTCGTCGTCGACGCGCAGGGACCGTCCGTGCCGTCCCTCGCTTCCGAACTCACCCGGCACGGCTGGACGGCCAGTCAGGTCCGGCCGAACCGGAACACCATCTTCGCCCAGCTCGAGCGACGGCGCCCCGACGCCATCCTGCTCGACGTCCGCGCCGGCTCGACACCGGTCGAGGAGATGCTGGCCGACCTCGCGCCGACCGACGGGGAGGAGCTGCCGACGCTCGATCAGCTCGAACGCCGTTACATCCAGCGCGTGTTGCGACGCGTCCACGGCAACAAGTCCGCCGCCGCCCGGACGCTCGGTATCGACCGGCGCACCCTCTATCGGAAGCTGGCTCGGTTCGAGCGGCACGACCTGGGTCACATTGCCGCAGTCGGCTGATCCACGACCTGGATTCGGCGGCCACCGGCCCCGCCCCGGAACGGAACTCGTTTCCACAACCAAGTTTTTGGGAGAACCCGTAGAGTCCGCTTCTGTAGCGGCTCTCGGAAGTGTAGATTCACGCGCTTGGTCTTCGGACGAGGGTTGCATCGGCGAGCGAATGGTTCGCGTCTGCCACCAGCGTCAGCGATCCCCAGCCAAGGGCAAACCCTGTGTTTGATGAGGTGAGAAGAATGAGAGCACTGAGCTTGGTGCGCGGCCTGTCCTACGTGGGACTGGCGGGTCTCCTGACCCTGGCCGCCTGCAAGTCGTCCAGCAACGAGGTGAAGTCTCCGGATCGGCCCACGTCGATCTCGAAGTCCGACAGTGACGGCTGGGCGACGGCCGGCAGCGAGGACACCAGCGGGGCGGACGCCGGGACGTCTTCGACGAGCTCCTCCTCGTCCATGGACAGCTCGTCCGGCTCGTCGACCGCGACGGGGACCACGACGTCGTCGAGCTCCGGCTCGGCAGCGGCGAGCGGTTCGAGCGCGGCGGGTTCGGGCGGCGGCTCGACCACCTACTCGTCGGGCGGGATGACCGTCAGCGGCCGCGCCTACCCGACCGGGAACAAGGCGACGAGCGCCGTGTACCTCGAGAAGAAGGCGCCGGTCGAGGTGATCCTCGGCACGCCGTACGAGTACACGCTCACGGTCTCGAACCTCACGAACGACAAGCTCGAGTCCGTCGTCGTCACCGATTCGACCGGCAGCGGCTTCACGATGAACTCGTCCACGCCGGACGCCTCGTCCGGTTCGGGCGGCGTCGCGACGTGGGCCATCGGCGATCTCGGCGGCGGCGAGTCGCGCACGATCACCGTCCGCGGCGTCGCCAACGGCGTCGACATGGTGACCACCTGCGCCGACGTCTCGTACGCGAGCAAGCTCTGCCTCACGACGCGCTTCGTCGAGCCGGCCCTCAAGATCGAGAAGTCGGGCCCGGCCGAGGTGCTCCTGTGCGACCCGATCACGTACACGATCACTGTCTCGAACCCGGGCACCGGCGCCGCGCGGAACGTCCGCGTCGTCGACAACCTGCCGAGCGGCATCGAGTCGCAGAGCGGTCAGTCGATGGTCGAGTTCACGATCCCCGAGCTCGCCGCCGGCGCGACCAAGACGTACAACGTCAGCGCCAAGGCGACCCGCACCGGGACGTTCGACAACAACGCCACGGCCTCGGCCGACGGCGGTCTGAACGCGAACTCGAACACGGTCACCACGACGGTCCGTCAGCCGAACCTGTCGCTCACCATGAGCTGCCCGGGGACGCGCTTCGGCGGCCAGATCGTCGAGTACCGCCTCGCGGTCTCGAACGACGGTGACGCGGCGTGCCAGAACACGGTCCTCGAGGCGACGATCCCGGCGGGCACCACGTTCGTCGACGCGTCGAACGGCGGGTCGGGTGCCGGCGGCAAGGTCCAGTGGATGCTCGGCTCGGTCGCTCCGGGCGGTTCGGCGGACGTGACCTTCCGGGTCCGCGCCGACCAGCTCGGCCGCAAGGTGTCGAACGCCACCGTCACCTGCGCCTGCTCCGATCCGGCGACCGCGATGTGCGAGACCGACGTCCAGGGCATCCCGGCCATCCTCCTCGAGGTGGTCGACGTCGATGACCCGGTCCCGGTCGGCAGCGACACGACCTACATCATCACGG
>JBICIB010000185.1:0-4215 GCA_043101415.1 Planctomycetota bacterium JB042
CGCGTCCCGCAGCAGCTTGTACCGGTCCGCCCCGACCCGGTTCTTCTGCATGTAGACCTGCATCCGGCCCGCCTGGTCCTTCAGGTCGAAGAAACAGGAGTTCCCGTGGTCCCGGAACGACATCACCCGCCCCGCGATGATCGCGGGCGAGGTCTCCCCGTCGACGTGGCGCTCGAGGACGGCCCCGATCGGCTCCCGTTCCTCGCCCCGCTCGGGGAACCGCTTCGGGTACGGGTCGATCCCCGCCGATTGATACAACTCCAGCTTCTTCAAGCGTTCCGGGGGGACCCTGTCGGCCATGGGAGGCTCCACGCCGTCGTCGGCTTCGCGGGAGTGGTCGAAACTTCCTGATCTTATGCTCCGGCAAATCCCCTTCAAGAACGACCGAGGCAGCGTAGACTTCCGCCCCTCCATGCCCGGGGTCCTGAGATGCTGAGGTTGCAGGGAGTCCTGCTCTTCCTGATCGTTCCGATCGCGTTCTGGCTGCTGCTGGCGCAACCGTACGAGCCGCGCGCGGCCCTCGTGCTCGGCGCGCTGCTGCTCTTCGGGCTCCGGTTCCTGGCCGCGCCGTTCGTCCGGCGGACGCACCCCGTGAAGGGGATCTGGACCGGCGGCGAGATCGCGCCGGGCTGCGGCTACCGCGTCGTCACGGACGGCCGGGAGTGGACGTTCAACAGCTTCAACGACCCGGTCCGCGACAAGGCCGCCGCCCTCTTCACGTTCGCCCAGAAGCTCGCCTGGCCGCTCCGGATCGCGTTCGTCGGGCCGGTCGCGTACTACGTCGCGGCCGAGTTCGCGCGGGTCGCCGGGGTCGAGGGGGTCCCGCCGCACGCGACGAACGTCCTCGTCCTGAAGGGGGTCCTGGCCGTCGCGGCCCTCGGCACGTTCGTCGGGTACCGGTTCGTCCAGCCGATCCCCCACCACGCCAAGGACCCCGTTCGCTTCCCGTTCGGGATCCACAACGTGTATCTGCTCGGGATGCGCTGGACGCTCGCCGTCCTCCTCGTCGTCGGCCTCTGGTGGACGGTCGACGTGGCCCGGGCCCTCGCCGCCCGCTGACCGCCCGCCGCGGCCTGCGGAACCTCCGCCTTCGGGAGGGAGAGAGGTCGACCTCGCGATTCGCGTCGGTAGAATGCCCGGTTTGGCCCCGTACGCGAACCGCGGAAGCGCCCATGCCCACCGAGGTCACCGAGATCGGCCCCTGTCAGCGCCGGATCTCCGTCTCCATCCCGAAGGACGAGATCCAGAAGGCGGTCCAGCGCACCTGGTCCCAGGCGCGGAACCAGATCCAGCTCAAGGGATTCCGGCCCGGAAAGGTGCCGAGGAAGATCCTCGAGCGGAAGTACGGCGACGCGATCCGCGAGGAGGTGAAGCAGAACCTCGTGAACCAGGCGTACCGCGACGCGCTGCAGGAGCACGACCTCGACCCGATCTCGCAGCCGCACCTCGACCTCGACTCGCTCCCGTTCGACCCGGACTCGGAGTTCCGATTCGAGCTGACGCTGGAGATCCGGCCGAAGTTCGAGCTCCCGGAGTACAAGGGCCTGCCGGTCGGCGCGCCGCCGGTCGTGGTCCGGGACGAGGACGTCGAGCGCGAACTCGAGAAGATCCGATCCGGACACGCGACCGCCGAGCCGGTCGAGGAGGGGGTCGCCTCCAAGGGGGACTACCTGATCGCGGACGTCGAGATCGCGGTCGACGGCGCGGTCGTCGCCCACCACGAGGACCGGATCGTCGACACGAACCGCGACCTCGTCGACGGGCTGCCGACCGAGGGCGGCACGGCGGCGTTCGCCGGGAAGAAGGTCGGCGACACGGTCACGACGCCGGTCCACCTGCCGGCCGACTTCGAGCCGGAGGGGTTCGCGGGGGCCGAGGCCGAGCTGCGGAGCACGATCAAGGAGGTCCGCCGCATCACGCTCCCCCCGCTCGACGAGGAGTTCGCCCAGAAGGTGGGGACCGAGTCGGTCGAGGACCTGAAGGAGAAGGTCCGTGAGCAGGTCGAGCGGAACCAGGAGAGCGAGCGGAACCGTTTCGTCGAGGAGGCGGTCCTGAACGAGCTGATCGGCAAGACCTCGTTCGACCTCCCGCCGGACCTCCTGGAGAACGCGACCCGCGAGAAGGTCCACGAGCTGGAGCACCGGATGATCGGCTCCGGGATGCCGGAGACCGAGGCGAAGGCGAACGCCGCGTCCCACACCGACCGGCTCCGCCAGGAGGAGACCCGGTCGCTCCGGGTCTCGTTCCTGATCGACGCGATCGGCCGGGCCGAGAAGGTCTCGGTCTCGGACGCCGAGATCGAGTCGAGCGTCCGCGCGATCGCGGCTATGCACCAGCAGGACCCGCAGAAGGTGTACGACGAGCTGTACGACGCCGGCCGGCTGCCGGCGCTGCGGGCTCAGATTCTCGAGGGCAAAGTCCGAAAAATGCTCCGGGAGGCGGCCGAGATCACGGACCTCGAGGAGGACCGGGCCGGATCCTGATCGAACGATCATCCGTCGGCGGAGAAGCCATGAAGTCCTACTACCCCGTCCCCTACGTCATCGAGAAGACCGGCCGCGGCGAGCGGGCGTACGACATCTACTCCCGGCTCCTCGAGGACCGGATCATCTTCATCGGGACGCCGATCGACGACCACGTCGCGAACGCGGTGATCGCCCAGCTCCTGTTCCTCCAGAAGGACAACAAGAACCAGGACATCAACATCTACATCAACTCGCCCGGCGGGTCGGTGTCGGCGGGCCTGGCGATCTACGACACGATGCAGTTCGTCCAGTGCGACGTCGCGACGTACTGCATCGGGATGAACGCCTCGATGGCCGCCCTCCTGCTGGCCGGCGGGACGGCCGGGAAGCGGCATGCGCTCCCGAATTCGCGTATCATGATCCACCAGCCCTGGGGCGGCGCGTCGGGGACGGCGGCCGACATCGAGATCCAGGCGAACGAGATCGTGAAGATGAAGGCGCAGCTGAACCAGCTCCTGTCGCAGCACACCGGGCAGCCGCTCGAGAAGATCGAGAAGGACGCCGACCGCGACCACTACATGTCCGCGGACGAGGCGAAGGCGTACGGCCTGGTCGACGAGGTGGTCGAGCCGCTGAAGGCGGCGGGAGCTTGACGTGAGCGGACGCGGGGCGCGAGACAGCGAACGGTGCACCTTCTGCGACAAGCCGAAGCGGCAGGTCGCCAGCCTCATCGCGGGTCCGCCCGGCGTCTACATCTGCAACGAGTGCGTCGAACTCTGCAACACGATCCTGTTCGAGGACGCGGGCCGGCGCACGCCCGGCGCCACGCCGTCGGCGCGCAGCGAGCCGTCTCCCGCCCTCGCCGGTGACCTCCCCGCTCCCGCCGAGCTGAAGACGCTGCTCGACGAGTACGTCGTCGGCCAGGACCACGCCAAGAAGGTCCTCTCGGTCGCGGTCTACAACCACTACAAGCGGCTGAACGCCGGCGCGGCCGCGGCCCGGGAGGGGAAGGCGCCGGAGGTCGAGCTCGAGAAGTCGAACATCCTCCTGATCGGGCCGACCGGCTCGGGGAAGACGCTCCTCGCGCGGACCCTGGCGCGGATCCTCCGCGTGCCGTTCGCGATCGCCGACGCCACCACGCTGACCGAGGCGGGCTACGTCGGCGAGGACGTCGAGAACATCGTGTTGAAGCTGGTCCAGGCGGCGAACTACGACGTCCAGCGGGCCCAGCAGGGGATCGTCTTCGTCGACGAGATCGACAAGATCGCCCGGACCACCAACAACGTCTCGATCACCCGCGACGTCTCCGGCGAGGGCGTGCAGCAGGCGCTGCTGAAGCTGCTCGAGGGGACGGTCGCGAACGTCCCGCCGCAGGGGGGCCGCAAGCACCCCGAGCAGAACTACATCCAGGTCGACACCAAGGACGTCCTGTTCATCTGCGGCGGCACGTTCACGCACCTGACCGACATCATCGCCCGCCGGATCGGCCGGAAGGCGATCGGGTTCATCCCGGACGTCGGCGGGGCCGAGAAGGGGAACCCGCAGGCCGGGATCGACGAGATCCTCCGCGAGGTCCAGACCGAGGACCTCATCGAGTTCGGGATGATCCCCGAGTTCATCGGCCGGTTCCCGATGATCGCGTCGCTCGATCCGCTCCGGGTCGACGACCTGGTCGCCATCCTGACCGAGCCGAAGAACGCGATCGCCAAGCAGATCTGCCGCATGTTCGAGCTCGAGGGGCACAGATCGG
>JBICIB010000186.1:0-2657 GCA_043101415.1 Planctomycetota bacterium JB042
CTCGAACGACCGAGGAGCTGCTCCGTCGCCTGGCGGTTCCGATCCGAGAGGAGAAGAGGCCCGTCGAAGCAGGCCGTCCGACGGACGTCACTCCGCCCACCGCCACGCCGTGAGCGGCGGCTCGATCACCCAGTACGGCAGCCTCCGCGCGGTCGCGTCGAAGTCGGGGTCGACGAGGTCGAGGAGGCGGCTCTCTGGGGTCGGGAGTTCGATCTCGCCCGCCGGTTCGAAGCGGGTGCCCGGCGGGGCGAGGGCGGTGAAGCGGTCGATCTCCTCCCGCGTGGCGAGCCACCAGACGGCGCGGCCGTCGGCCCAGGCGCGGAGGTCGTCGAGGACGAGGGCGGCCTGCTCGCGCTCCGACTTCCCTTCGTAGCGGCGGCGGAGCGACGCGGCCTTGTCGTGCTGATGGGGGCTCGGGCTCGCGCCGTCGGTCCGATCCTGCTGGAAGCGGAGGTTCGGGTTCCGCGTCCTCACCACCGCGCGGCGCGGTCCGCCGGGGACGAGCCGGTCGTCGACCAGGCGGTACCGCCCCTCCCGCTCGAGCGCGCCCTGCACGGCGCGGTTCGCGATCACGACGTCGCCGGCCGCCGCGTGCTCGTCCAGCCACGCCTCGACGGCGGCGCCGCGCGCGAGGCCGATCTCCTCCCGCGCGAGTCGGCGCCCGCTCTCGACCGCGAAGAGCGCCGCCTGGACGAGCACGGCGGCGGTCAGCGCACCGCGGGCGAGCACCCGTCCGGCGCCGGTCGTCCTGGCGTCGAGGCGCGCCAGCGCGGCGAACCCGCCGAGCAGCAGGAGCGGGACGAGCGGGACGAAGAACCGGTTCGTCGGCTCGCCCGGCGCGCCCCAGTAGTAGGAGAGGTAGAGCGCGCCGAGCGGAAGGCAGGCGCCGAGGACGAGGGCGCCGACGGAGCGCTCGCGGCGAACGCACAGGAGCCCGCCCGCGCCGAGCAGACCGATCGCGAGCCACGGTCCGACCGCCTCGCGGGAGAAGCTCGCGAGGTACGGCGCGGCGTGATCGAGGAGCGCGTCGGCCGCGAACGCGGTCTGCTCGTGGGTCAGGTCGTACGCGGTCCGGAACGGCGACCCGAGGAGTCGCCGGTGCACGACGAGGAGCGGGGCGATCGGGACGAGCGCCCCGGCCGCCGCGGCGACGAGGTGCGAGCGCGGCGCCCGCCCGCGGCCGGTCTCGAGGAGGAGGAAGAGGCCGATCCCGACCGCGACGAGCCCCTCCGCGTACCGCACCGTCGGGAGCGCGCCGAGGACGAATCCGGCGGCGATCGCCCGCGCCGCGGACGGCCGCTCGCGCCACCGCAGGAGGAGGAGGACGCCGGCGGCCAGCAGGAACGCCGCCGCGGTGTGGCTGTCGGCGTGCAGCGCCTGCCGGTTGGCGACCGGGACGACGGCGAGGAGGATCGCCGCGAGCAGTCCGCCGCCGTCCCCCGCGAACCGTCGGACGATCAGGAAGACGAGCAGGACGGTCAGCGTCGCGAGGATCGGGTTCACGAGGAGCGTCGCGGTCGGGCCGGCGACGCGCCGGACGACCGCGAGCGCGGCGGCGAGCCCGGGCGGGTAGCGGCTCACGAACCGTCCGTCCTCCGTCTCGAGCCACGGCACGCCGAAGTACCGGAGCGGCGACTCCGCCTCGAGCGTGAGCGCTCCGTCGTCCGCGATCCGCCGCGCCTGCACGAACGTCCCGCTCGCGTCGGGGGAGGCGTACGACGGGTGGAAGTGGGCGAGCAGACCGGCGAGGTGGCCGGCGAGCAGGAGACAGAGGAGCGCGCGGAGGGTCTTCGCCGGCATGCCGCGTGACTGTACCGTCTCCTCCCGCATGCACGACCCGATCGTCCCGCCCGCCGCGTCCGCGCCGGTCGAGCCGGCCGGCGGCGAGGACGGCGCCGCGCGGCTCGGCCCGGTCGGGGGCGCGGTGCTGTCCCTCCTCCTCGTGCCGGCGCTCCTCCTGGCGTGGACCCGGCTGCTCGAGGCGGAGGTCGTGCGCCACGGCGCCCGCGACGCGGCGCTCGCGATCGGAGTCGGCCTGGTCGCGGTCCTGGCCCTCGTCCGGGTCCGCGCGGGGCGCGTGTCGGCGCACGTCGTGCTCCTCGGTCTCCTCGCCGCCGCCGCCGTGGCCCTCGGCCGGGTCGACCTCCCTCCCTGGCCGTCGGCCGAGGCGGTCGGTCGGTCGCCGTGGTTCGTCGGGCCGATCGGCGCGGTCGCCGCCCTGTCGGTCCTCGCCGCGTCGCGACGGGGCCGCGCGGACGGCGCGTTGGTCGTCTGGCTCGTGCTGGCGACCGCGGGGGGGGCGTTCTTCGGCCGCCGCGCCGATCCGTTCCTGCCGCTCCTCGGGTGCGTCGCGGCGGTCGGGCTCTGGCCGGGGCGCGGGAGCGGGCTCGAGTGGCGGCGCGCGCCGTTCCTCGTGCCGTACGGGGCGCTCCTCCTCTGGACCCTGGTCCCGACGCTCGCCGCCGGCGACGTCGAGCGCCACCTGACCGGATGGTCGCGGATCGCGATCGCCGCCTTCCCGCTGCTCGTCCTCGGCGGGGGGGCGCCGCGCGTCGGGCGGGCGTGGGGGACGGCCGGCGTCGTCCTCGCGACGGTCGGCGCGTGCGCGGTCGCCGCCGCGATCACGATCGGGGAGGCGGCGGCGGCGTTCGACCTGC
>JBICIB010000187.1:0-7807 GCA_043101415.1 Planctomycetota bacterium JB042
GTTCCGCGCCGCAGGAGATCCAGGTCTGTGCGTCGCCGCCGAACGTCGAGCGGGCCCTCACCGCGACGCCCTCGCGCCGCGCCAGGTCGAGACACGGCGCGTGGAGCACGCCCGCGCCGCGGCGCGCGTACTCGGTCATCACCGCCGAGTCGACCCGGCTCAGGTGCCGCACGTTCTCGACGTTGCGAGGATCCGCCGTGTAGACGCCGTCGACGTCCGAGTAGATCTCGCAGACCTCCGCGCGCAGAGCCCCGGCGAGCGCGACCGCGGTGGTGTCGGACCCTCCCCGCCCCAGCGTCGTCACCTCTCCCTCCGGCGACACCCCCTGGTACCCGGCGACGATCACGACCCGCCCCGCCTCGAGCTCCCGAAGCACCCGCTCGGGACGCACCTCGCGGATCGTGGCGTTGGCGTGCGTGGAGTCCGTGACGATGCCGCTCTGCGGACCGGTCAGCGAGATCGCCTCGCGCCCCTCCTCCTGGATCGCCATGGCGAGCAGCGCCATGCTCACCCGCTCGCCCGAGGAGAGGAGCATGTCGAGCTCGCGCCGGGACGGCGTCGACGCGACCCGCTTGGCCCGGCCGACCAGCTCCGACGTCGTGTTGCCGGTCGCCGACACGACGACGACGACCGGCCGCCCCGTGCTCCGGAGCTCCGCGATCTTGCGCGCGACGCGACAGATCTTCTCGGGGGAGGAGAGGGACGAGCCCCCGTACTTCTGGACGGTGATTCCCTGGTTCGCGATCAGCATGGTCGGGTGGGGCGGTGGAGCCGCCGGCTGGCCTCGGGTTTCTCGTTCGTGAGTTCGCATCGATCGGGGAAGGGCTCGCTCGACGAGCCCCGGCGGTCGGACCGGCCGACGGGGACGGACCGGGGCGACGTCGCTCGGAAGCGGGCGACGACCGCCGTCGCCTCGGGAGGGTCGCTCTCGGCGTGCGCGGCCTCGACGAGCGCGTCGACCGAGCGGGACGCGGGGCCGGTCCCCGCGACCTCGGCGATTCGCCGGTCGTCGCCGCCGAGCCCGGCGACCAGTCCCTTGCAGCAGAAGACCAACGCGTCGTCTCCCTCGAGGTCGACGGCCACGTGGTCGATCGTGGGACGACGCACTCCCGCACCGAGGGCGCTCGTCAGCATCACGTCGCCCGACCGCGCCCCCCCGGCGCCACCCGGGACGCGCCGGACGTGATCGTCGGTGAGGCGGCGGACCTCTCCCCCGCGGAGGAGGTAGCCTCGGCCGTCGCCGAGATGGACGAGATGGAGCCGCGGCCACAGGACGAGCGCGGCGGTCAGGGTCGCTCCCGCCGGCTCGTCGCCGTCGTCCCGGTCGGACTCGACGATCTCCCGCCGGCAGCGGTCGACGGCGGCGTCGAGCTCGCGCCGGATCGTGCGGTCGCGCTCCTCGCCGCGCGCGAGATACGACGGCGCGACCTGCACGAAGTGCCGCGCCATCCCGCGGACGGCGGTCTCGGCCGCCGCACCCGCCGCTCCCCCGCCCGATCCGACGCCCGACGCGAGCACCATCAGGTGCCCGTGGGACGCGCCGATGAGCCGCACGTGGTCGCCGAGGTCCGAGTTGGACTCGGCCAGCAGCATCGAACTCCCGAGGTGGCCGATCAGGAACCGGCCGGCGCTCGACGCGGCCGGCGAACGGAGGAAGGTCCGGCCGCTGCCGTCGAAGTGTCGCGCGACGCGCGTCATGCGCCGGTCCCCGCCGCCACGGCGTCGGACGCACGGCCCGCGGCCGCGACGCCGACGATCCGCTCCGCGATCTGCACCGCGTTCAGCGCCGCGCCCTTGAGCAGGTTGTCGGCCACGACCCAGAGCTGCAGGCCCCGGCCGGCGGTCCGCGATCCACGGATCCGTCCCACGTGGACCGGATCGGTCCGCTCGACGCCGCGCGGGGTCACGACGCCCCCTCCGCCCTCGGCGAGGCGGACGCCCGGGGCCCGCGACAGCACCTCGCGGGCCTCCTCCGTCGAGAGAGGTTCGGCAGTCTCGACCCAGACCGACTCGGCGTGCCCGCGAACGACCGGGACGCGGACGCAGGTCGCGTCGACCGCGACCTCGGCCTCGAGGATCTTCGGCGTCTCGAGGATCATCTTCTTCTCCTCGACCGAGTCTCCGTTGGCGTCGACGCCGCCGATGTCCGGGAGCACGTCGAAGACCGCCGGGCCTCCGCTCTCGGCCGATGCGTCGTCGAGCACGCTCCGAGACGCATCCCGGAACGCACCGACCGCGCGCGCGCCGGCGCCGGAGATGCTCTGGTACGTGCTGACCACGATCCGGCGGACGGCGGCGCGCCCGTGCAGCGGGGCGACGGCGAGGACGAGCTGGATCGTCGAGCAGTTCGGATTGGCGACGATCGCGCCCTTCTCGCCGATCCGGAGGCCCTCGAGCCGGTGACCGTTCACCTCGGGGACGACGAGCGGGACGTCGGGCCGCAGGCGGAACGCGCTCGTGTTGTCGATGCAGATCGCTCCGCTCGCCGCCGCGGCCGGGAGGAGGGCACGGCTGACCGCGCCGCCCGCGCTCGAGAGGACGAGGTCGACCCCGGCGAGCCGCTCGGGGGTCGCCTTCTCGACCGGGATCGCCTCGCCCGCGAAGCGCACGCTGCGGCCGTCGCGTCGCGAGGCCAACGGCAGCAGCCGGCCGACCGGGAACCCGCGTCGCTCGAGCCGCCGGATCATCTCCTCCCCGACCAGTCCGGTCGCGCCGAGCACGGCGACGCTCGCCGCCTCGGCGGGCGACGCCTTCGGTTCGTTCTTCTCTCTCCGGATCACTCGGCTCTCCTTCAGACACGGGGTGACGCGAGATGCGCGACCCCGATCCACGGTCGAGGATCCGTGAGAACAACTGCCATGCCGGTTTCGGAGACCGCTCCCCGACGGCCCCTCCGACCCTCTCGACTCGCCGCTGTGCACCGTCTCGGCGGCGACACGCGGTTCTCCCGGCCCGCTCGGGTCCGGCGGCCGCGCTCGGTTGAAGTGCAGTCGACCTTCCGATAGAGTCGGAAGGATGTCTTCCGAATCGGAAGTTTCGCCGGAGGAGAAGACCCGGCTCTTCGTCGCCGCCGAGGACGACGAGGTCCGGCGACGCCTCAGCTCCCTCCTCGATCGGTCGCCGGTCGACGTCATCGAGCCCGACGGCGACCCGCTCGATCCGGACCAGTCCGCGGACCTCGTCGTGCTCCACCGCTCCGAGGTCCGCGCGGAGGATCTCCGTCTCGTCGACTCCCTCCGCGAGCACGACTCGGCGCCGGACGTCGTCGTGCTGCACGACGACGCGGAGGACCGCCACGCCGACCGAGCCCGCCTGCGGGCCGCCGGCGCCTCCGACGTCCTCGACACCGGCGAATCGAACGACGTGCTGCGGGAGAAGCTCGAGGCCCTGGCGACGGCCAGCCACGACGCGCGCACGCCGAGCCCGGCCCCGAAGCACGGCGACGCCGATCCCCGGCTCTCGGACTTCTACTCGCGGAACGAGGAGATGCGCCGGTTCCTCGACTTCGTCCAGCGGGTCGTCGACACCGACTCGTCGCTGCTGATCACGGGCGAGACCGGCGTCGGCAAGGAACGTCTGGCCCAGGCGATCCACAACGACGGACCGCGCGCCGCCGCGCCGTTCGTCGCCGTGAACTGCGGCGCGATCCCCGAGTCGTTGCTCGAGAGCGAGCTGTTCGGACACGAGGCCGGCGCGTTCACCGGAGCGGAACGACGCCGGAAGGGGCGTTTCGAGACCGCCCACGGGGGGACGATCTTCCTCGACGAGATCGGGGAGATGCCGCTGCACCTCCAGGTGAACCTCCTCACCGTGCTCCAGCGCCGCCGGGTGCAGCGGGTCGGCGGAGAGGAGTCGATCCCGATCGACGTCCGCGTCATGGCCGCCACGAACCGGGACCTCCTCGCCGAGATCGAGGCCGGTCGATTCCGACAGGACCTCTTCTATCGCCTCCACGTCGTCGGCCTGCGCGTCCCCCCGTTGCGCGAGCGCAGGGAGGACATCGCCGATCTCGCGGGGGACTTCATCCGCATCTTTCGCGAGTCGCTCGGCCGCCGCTACGTCGAGCGCATCAGCGACGAGGCGCTCGACGCGCTCTTGAGCTGGTCGTGGCCCGGAAACGTCCGCGAGCTCGTGAACGCCATCGAACACGCCCTGGTCGTCTGCCGATCGGACCGGATCACGAGGGCCGACCTGCCCGACTCGATCTCCGCCGGGTGCCGCCCCCCCGCGCCGCCGTCGCCGGCCTCCGCCTCCCCGGCCTCCGACGGCCGGGAGGAATGGCTCGACCTCCCGCTCGCGGAGGCCCGGCGGCGCGCCACCGCCGCCTTCGAACGCGCCTACCTGACCTCGAGGCTCGAGCAGACCGGCGGTCGGGTGGGCGAGGCGGCGAAGCTCGCCGGCATCTCCCCGCGCGCCCTGTACGACCGGATGAAGAAGCACGGGCTGCGCAAGGAAGCGTACCGCTGAATCGCTCCCCGCTCTCGCGGTTCGGACCCAATCAAGGCCCGGAACTCACGAAGAAGAAGGGAAGGTGAGCCCGTCGTCCCGATGGCCGCGCGAGGCGGCACCCGGACGCCCTCCGAGTCACGCGCCGCCCCCCGCCCCGACGAAACGCGCGCTCGAGTCCCCCGTTCGCCCGGACCGATGCCTTGGACGCCGGTCCGGAACGACGGGCTCATGAGGCCCCCCCGAGCCGGCTCGTCAGCGCCACACTGACACAAGCCCACCCCCCGACCCTACTCCGGTCAGTGCCGCCCCCGCCGGGAACCCCACGCGGAAACCGCCACCTTTTCGACATCGCAACACCCATCGGACTCCGCTGAGCTTTAATGGATTCCGCCATGAGCCCGTCCGAGTCGCCCCCTCCCCGTCGCCCGCCCGGCGCTCGCGCGTCCGCGACGACGCAGTGGCTCGTGCGACGATCCCGGGACGGCGATCCCGCGGCCCTCGAACAGCTGCTCGACCGCGCCGCGCCGCGCATCCGCTCCCGGGTGCGCCGACGCCTCGGCCGGGACCTTCGCGCGCACGTGGAGTCGGGGGACGTCGCCCAGGAGGTCCTCTTCGACGCGGCCCGCGCCGCACGACGCCTCCCCCACCGCGGAGCCGGCGCGTTCTGGCGGTGGCTCTCGGTCGTGATCGAGACCCGGATCCGGATCGTCGCGCGTCGAGTGCGCCGGAAGCCGCTGGTCCCGGACGGTCCACGCCCGAGCCCGGACCTCTACGTCGACGAGTCGCAGCTCGCCGAGTCGGCCGACGACGCCCCGGACGGCGCGATCCTGCGCGAGCTCGACCGGCTGAGCGACGACCACCGTCACGTGCTCCGACTCCGGCACGTGCACGGGCTCTCCTTCCCGGAGATCGCGCGCCGCATGCGCCGTTCCGAGAACGCGGTCTGGATGCTCCACAAGCGCGCCCAGACCGAGCTCGCGGCGCGGATGCTCGCCGCACGCGAGGAGTGAGCGAGGTCGTGGGGTGAAGGCGAGCGAGACGGCGCGGTTCCTCCTGACCGAGTTCCTCGCCGCTCGGGACGCCGGGGACACCCCCGATCCCGAGGCGTTCGCCGGACGCCTGCCGACCGAATCGGCGCGCACGCGCTTCCGGGCGCTGCTCCACGAGGCGGACGGGGTCCGCGCGGCTCTCCCCGACCCTCGCCACCCGTCGCGGATCGGCCGGTTCGCCATCGACGGCGAGCTCGGCCGCGGGGGTATGGGAGTGGTGTTCGACGGCCACACCGTCCGCGGGAACCGCGTCGCGGTGAAGGTCCTCCCCGAGGAGCGCTCGCTCGACGAGGCGGCCTCCGCCCGGTTCCGCCGGGAGCTCGAGACGCTCGCCGAGCTGCGGCACCCGAACGTCGCGCGGGTCCTCGAGATCGGCGAGGACGAGGGACGCCTCTACCTCGCGATGGAGGCGCTCGACGGCGGATCGCTCGAGGAACGGATCGCCGCGCAGCGCGGGGGCGACCGGCCGGTCGACGACGGGGATCTCCGCGAGAGCGTCCGCGTCGCGGCGTGCATCGGCCGCGCGCTCGACGCGGCCCATTCCCGCGGCGTCGTCCACCGCGACGTGAAGCCGTCGAACATCCTCTTCGACTCGCGAGGGGAACCTCGACTCGTCGACTTCGGCCTCGCGTTCCTGGAGAACTCGTCGAAGCTGACGACCGCCGACCACGTGCTCGGGACGCCGGCGTACCTCGCGCCCGAACGGCTCCTCGACCCGACGGCGGCGGACGACCGTCGCGTCGACGTCTACTCGCTCGGAGTGACGCTCTACGAGGCGATCACCGGCCACCGCCCGTTCCCCGCGAGCCTGCCCGAGGCCGTCGCGTCGGCCCGGCTCGGTCCGCCCGACCCCGCCCTCTTCCTCGGCCGGGAGGTCGACCGACCGCTGTTGGCGATCGTCGAGCGCGCCCTCCAGGACCGGCCCTCCCGGCGGTACGCGACGGCCGGCGCGTTCGCCGACGACCTGGAGGCCTGGCTCGAAGGGCGTCCCGTCCGCGCGCTGAGCGGTCATCGGCGGCGGCGGCTCCTCGCGCTCGCGCGCCGTCACCCGAAGGTCACCGGCGCGATCCTCCTCGCCGCCCTCCTCCTGGTCGCCGGGACGGTCGCGACCGTCGCCCGGCGCGTGCAGGACGCGCGCGCGGCCGCCGCCCACCTCGGGACCGCGAACGAGGCGCTCGCGTCGTACGACCGGACGGCCGCGGAGCGGCGCGCGCAGCTCACGCCGCCCGCCGGCACCTCCCGGAACGACTGGCCGCGGCTCGGGCTCGCTCATCGAGAATCCCCCCGGGCCGACGCGGCGCGCGCCGACCGGTCCGCCCTGCGCCGCGAGGTCGAGCTCCACTTCGCGCGCGGCGCCGAGGCGCTCGACGCGGCGGCCGCGCTCGGGGAACCGTCGGCCCGCCATCGGCTCCGCGAGCTTCGCGCGCGACACGCCGCCCTGCTCGAGCTCGAGGGGCGGCGCGACGAGGCGGCCGCGACCTGGGCCGCCGCGTCGCCGGACGCCCCTCCGCCGGCGACGCTGACCATCGAACCGCCGACGACGCCGGCGACGGTCGCGATCCTCCGGTACGACCGCGGCGCCGGGACCGACGTCTGGCCGCTGACCGAAGCGCGCCCGCCGCGGCCGGCCGACGACCGTCTCGTCGTTCGGCTCGCGGCCGGGTCGTACGTCGCCGTCTTCCGCCGCCTCGACGGACTCCGCGACGTCCGCTTCCCGCTCCTCCTGCGGAGCGGCGAGGGAGAGACGATCCCGGCGCTCGAGCTGCCGAGCGACGAGGAGATCGGCGACGGTTGGGAGTACGTGCCGCCGGGGCCGTTCGTCGCCGGCGGGGACCCGCGGGCCGAGGCGGGAGAACCGCGGACCTTCCGCCACGTCGACGCGTTCTTCGTGATGCGCCGAGAGGTGACGATGGCGGAGTGGCTCGAGTTCCTGCTCGACCTCCGCTCGCGCGGCGTCGTCTGCCTCGAGCCGGAGCGAGCGGCGCGATTCCTCTCCGCCGGGTGGCCGAAGGACGTCCCGCTGCACGTGCCGCGCGAGAACGTCCACGTCCCGCCGGGACACGCGCTCGACGACTTCGCCGCGGGCCGTGTGGCGTACTTCGAGCCGGACCGGGCGCTCCACCAGATCAGCCACACCGACGCCGTCCACTACGTCCGGTGGCGGAACGAACGCGCGGCCGCGGCGGGCGAGCCGTGGACCTACGCGCTGCCGACCGGCGACCAGTGGGAGAAGGCGGCGCGCGGCGCGGACGGCCGCGCGTTCGCGTGGGGGGACGTCTTCGACTGGCGGCTCTGCCACGGAGGCCACA
>JBICIB010000188.1:0-2917 GCA_043101415.1 Planctomycetota bacterium JB042
GCGGAGACCACGCCGGGCGCATCGCGCGAGGACGTGAGCGGGTCGGAGACACCTCCCCGTCTCGTCCCCCGCCGTCGCGAACGCGCGGCCCCTTCCCGAACGCGTTCCTCGCCCCGCGCGCAGCGGCCGACCGCCCCGCGCGCAGCGGCTCGTCTATCCCTTCGCGACCGGCTCCGCCTTCGCCTTCTGCTCCGGCGCCGGCGTCTTCGTCGTCCGGCCGAGCTTCGCCTTCAGCCAGAGGCCGGACTTCCGCTTCAGCTCGACGAGGAACGTCTCCATCTTCCTCGTCTCCTTCCCGCGCGCGACGTTCCACATCATCCGGAAGAAGCGGCCGGGGTGGTGGAGGAGCGAGAGGCCGTAGAAGTTCATCAGGAGCCGGTACTTCGTCTTCGTGAGCTCCTTGGCGGAGAGGTTCTCGCAGTAGTTGTTCTCGGGGCGGAGCTTCTCGTCGTTGGCGAAGATCGGGGTCATGAGGCAGGCGTCGGAGTAGTCGACGCGCCCCTTCTCGACGAGGTCGCGGTAGATCGCGGTGTTCGGGATCGGGAAGTAGAAGCCGATCGCGATGTCGTCGATGCCGGCCTTGGCGAGGCGGCGGACGAACGCCTTCGTCTCGTCGAGGTCCTCCCGCGTGTCGTGCGGGAACCCGATGACGAGGAAGGCGGTGATGTTCAACTGGTTCTTCACCGACGCCTCGACGGCGTTCATCAGCCCCTTCTCGGTCATCCGCTTCTTGATGAGCTGACGGGTCCGCTCGGAGCCGCTCTCGGGCGCGAACGCGAGGTGGCGGCCGCCGGAGCGGGCGAGGAGGTCGGCGACCTCGTCGTCGATCACCTCGCAGCGGGTGCCGGACGGGAACTGCCAGACGATGTCGAGCTTCCGCTTCAGGATCTCCTGGCAGAACTTGACGATCCAGTCCTTCCGGACGATGGCGGTGAGGTCCTGGAACGGGAAGTTCCGGGCGCCGAACGTCTTCACGTAGTGCGTGATCTCGTCGGCGACGTCGATCGGGTCGCGCGGGTACCAGCGGGTCGTCCACATCGTCGGCGACGAGCAGTACGTGCACTGGTACGGGCAGCCGCGGGTGGCGAGGATCGGGACCGTCATGCCGAGGCCCGGGTCGACGCCGTTCAGCAGGCGGTGGTCGTTGTACGCCTTCAGGTCGATCAGGTGCCACGCCGGCCACGGGATCGCGTCGACCGACTGCACCCGGGCCCGACGCTCGTTCACGACCGGCTCGCCGCCGCGGCGGAACGCGACACCCGCCATGTCGCCCGGGTCGGTCTCGCCTCGCTCGAGGAGGCGGAGGAGCTCGACGATCGTCTCCTCCCCTTCGCCGAGGACGATGTAGTCGACCGGCGACTCGGCCAGGGAGAGGAGCGGGAGGCCGGTGAAGTGCTCGCCGCCGGCGACGATCGGCTTGTCGGGCCAGCGCTCCTTCAGCGTCTTCAGGATCGTCCGGACCAGGGGCCAGGAGAACGACCACATGTTCGTGAGGCCGATGACGTCGGTCTCCGGGTCGATCCGGTCGGCGATCTCGTCGGGGAGGAGCCCCAGGGCGTGGAGCTGCCCCGAGCTGGTCACCTTCTCGGGGGCCTCGGCGACCGCGTCGATGACCGAGACCTCGTGGCCGGCCTGCTCGAGGACCGCGCCGATGTACGCGAGCCCGAGCGGCATCGACGGCCGCAAAGCCGTCATGGCGTGGACGTTGAGGTAGACCGGGGGGTGGATCAGCTGGATGCGCACGACGCTTCGAATCTAGCACATCGTCGGCGCGCTGCACGTCAACCGACGGTCAGGACGCCGTTCGGGGCGAATTCAGCGCTCTTCGGCGTCGGATTCGGCCGGCGGGGCCCACTCGGCGGCGGTGACCGGGCGGCCCGAGTCGACCTCGAACCAGCGGTAGATCACGCGGCCGACGATGTCCCCGCGGTGGAGGGGACCGAAGGTGCGGCTGTCGACCGAGACCCGGCGGTTGTCGCCGAGGATGAAGTACTCGTCGTCGCCGAGCGCGCGGCGGGTCAGGCTCGATCCGTCCCGGTACGGCGCCGGGACCGGGTCGCTCGCCGAGGCGCCGTTTCGGACGATCTGCCCGTCCCGCAGCTCGAGGACGTCGCCGGGGCCGGCGACCACCCGCTTGATCAGCGTCTCCCCCGCGTACCGGACGATCACCGCGTCCCCCACGTCGACCGGCCCCCACGTCGTGACGAGCACCCGGTCGCCGTCGGTGTAGTGCGGCAGCATCGAGTTGCCGGAGATCCGGTAGAAGGTCAGGAGCGGCGCCTCGACCACCCCGGCCACGACCAGGACGATCGCGAGGACGGCCGCGATGCGGAACGGGGCCTTCGAGGTCCGGGAGGGCTCCATGCCCCGCCTATCGACCCGCGACCCGAGACGAGTTGAGTCGGATCAGGGGCGGGCGGCGGGAACGAGCGTCAGGCGGTCCGGTCCTCGGCCGACTCGACCGCGACCTCGGCCGGCGCGGCGGCGCTCGGATCGGCGCCCACGCCCGCCTCGGAGAGGGGACGGCGGCGGCGCTCGAGCGGCTCGGGCGAGGGCATGAAGAGGTTCCACTTCAGGATCGCCCAGATCGCCTGGAAGCCGTCCTTCCAGCCGATCTTCTTCCCCTCGGAGTAGTCGCGCCCGAAGTACGAGATCGGCACCTCGTAGACGCGGCAGCGCATCTTGGCGACCTTCGCGGTCAGCTCGGGCTCGACGTTGAACCGCGGGCTCGAGATGTCGAGCTTCCGGGCGACGTCGACGTGGAAGACCTTGTAGCAGGTCTCCATGTCGCTGAGGTTCAGGTTGGTGAACATGTTCGAGAGCGTCGTGAGCCCCTTGTTCACCACGTAGTGCCAGAACAGGTGGCACCGGTGCGTCCCGCCGAGGAAGCGCGAGCCGAACACGACGTCCGCCAGCC
>JBICIB010000189.1:0-8504 GCA_043101415.1 Planctomycetota bacterium JB042
GGAGGATGTCGACCGGCGCGCGGACGAGTCCGAGTCCGTACGGGTTCAGGAACGCCGCCGCGACGAGCGCCGCCGGGAGGAGGAGCCGCGCCCACGGGGGAGGCTCGCGGCGCAGGAGCGCGTCGACCGCCGCGCCGGCCGCCGCCGCGCCGGCGAGGATCGGCCCGAGCACCCAGTAGCCGTGCAGGTTCGTCCACGCGACCTGGAGGAGGAGCAGCAGCGTCACCTCCCGCGCGCGGGGCGGGGCCGGTCGGACGAGCGCGCGACCGAAGACCGCCAGGAAGAGCATCGTGAACAGCTCGGGCCGGAACGCGAACCGCTCGGCCGCCGTCACGAGCGCCACGACCGCCACCGCCGACGCGACCCCGGGCGCCCGACCGAGCACCTCCCGTCGCGGCAGGAGGAGGAGCGCGAGGCCGCCGAGGAGCGCCATCCGGAGCAGGACCGCGGCGGTCCAGCCGAGCCCGTCGATCACCGCGTGGGCGAGGACGTGGAACAGCCACTTGTCGTCGACGAACGGGAACTCCGCGTTCAGCTCCGACATCACGTTCACGCGCGGCACGGCGCCGTGCTCGACGATCCACTCGCCGGTCGCGCGGGCGAGCCCGACGTCGTAGTCGTACAGCTCGAACAGCCCGAGGAACGCCCCGAGCGCTCCGACCGCGAGGAACGCCGCCGCGCCCCCTCGCGTCATCTCCCCTGCTCCCCGAGGCGGGCGGCGACCGCCGACGCGACCGCCTCCGCCGCCGGGTCCTCCGCCACCACCAGCGCCGCCCCGAGCGCCGCGCACCGCCGCTCGAGATCGGCGAGCCGCTCCCGCTCCGACTCCTCGCGCTCCGCGGCCGACGCGGTCGAGACCTCGTCGACGAGGCGGTCGACGAACGTGCGGCGGAACCGCGGACGGAGGTGACGCCCGGGGAGCCGGTCGACGTCGGGCGTCGCGCCGCCGGCGAGCAGGACGACCGCCGGCCGGACCGCCTCCCCCGCGAGGTCGAGGAGCGCTTGGGCCGCCCTCCGTCCCCCGCGCGGCGCGGTCCCGTCGAGCACCGCGACGCCGGCGCCGAGCCGGCTCGAGAGCTCGCGCGCCGCCCCCGCGTCGGCCCGGCCGACGACCCAGACCCGCGGCCGCCCGTCGTCGGGGTCGAGCGTGGCTCCGGAAAACGAATGCGTGGCGAGCCACGGCATCCCCGCGCGGACCGCCGGGATCGCGAGGTCGAGGAACCCCGGCTCGAGCCGGGTCCCCGCGTACGCGGTCGCGACGAGCGGAGCCGGCCGGTCGGTCCGGGCGAGGACCGCCGCCGCGGTCCCTCCCGCGGCCACGAACGCGAGCCCGACCCCCGCCAGCCGGGCCGGATCGGACGGGCTCCCGCGCAGCCCGACGCGAAGGGTCGCCGCCACCCCGAAGGCGATCAGGGCTCCGCGGCCGAGCTCTCCCCACGCGGTGACCGGCGGCGGGAGGAGGAGCGCGGTGGAGAACGGGACGAGCGCCGCCGCCGCGCCGGCCGCCGCGGCGGGGAGAGGGAGGGCTTGGCCGCGGCGACGGACGAAGGCGAGCGCGACGAGCCACGCCCAGGGACCGATCGCGGAGGCGATCCGCGCGGCGATCCGTCCGTCGGCCGCCCGGTCCTCCGACGCCGGCGAAGGCGTCGACGCGATCACGCGGAGGTCGCGCACCGTCACCTCGCCGCGCGCCGCGACGAGCACCACGCCTCCCTCCCGGAAGACGTCGTCCTGCGCGGAGACGACCGGCATGTCGCCGTCGCCGAGGTACGCCTCGAGACGATCTCCCCGCGCGACGACCCGGACCGTCGGGGTGCCGACCCTCCCGCGTAGCGCGTCGGACCACGGACCGATCGGCGTGAAGCGCGTCGCCGTCTCCCGGACGAACCGGACCGGCACGCGAGGATCGTTCGAGACGAGGAGCGCCACCCCCTCGGCGCGCTCGATGGCCGGCGCGCGGAGGCGCACCTCGAGCACCGAACGCGGCGAGGGGTCGATCTCGAACGTCACCTCGACGTCGCGCAGGGACCGCTCGAGCGTCCAGGCGTTCGTCGCGTCGAGGCGGACCGCCGCCTCCGTCGCGACCGGGCCGGGCGGCGGCGCGGGGAGCGCCGGGCCGGGCGCGGCGGCCGGCGGGGACGTCGCCCGCAGTCCTCCGACGGAGGCGGCCGCCGCGACGGCCGCCGCCACGGCGAACGCGCCCCCCCGGGTCATCCCGCCGCCGCTCCGGCGCCGAGCCCGAGCGACGTCCGCAGCGACCGTTCCGCGCGTTCCGTCGCGGTCCCCGGGGCGTAGAAGAAGTCGGCCGCCGCCGCCTGCCGCACCTCGGACCGCCGGCCCGGGTCGTCCAGCGACCCGAGCACGGCGGCCTCGAGCTCCGCCGCCCGGTCGATCACGGTCCCGGTCCGCGTCCCCCACGTCTCCCGATCGGTCGACGGCCACGACGCCTCGAGCTCCGACAGTCGGAAGAAGACGAGCGGACGGTCGAGCACCAGGAACTCGTTCGCGACGGACGAGGCGTCGGAGATCAGGAGGTCGGCCGCCGCGAGGTACGGGTTCGAGTCGAACCCGCGCGCGAGCACCTGGGACGGCGAGAGGATCCGCGGCAGCACGGCGCCCCAGTCGGTCCGCTGCTTCCGGAGGTCGAACGAGTTGTCGTGCAGCTTCACGATCGTGTTGACCGGGAGCCGACCGAGCGCCCGCACGATCTCTTCGCCCTGCGTGTCGAGGCATCCGCCCTCGATCCACGTCGGCGCGAACAACACCGTCTTCCGGGCCGGGTCGAGCCCGAGCTCCTCGAGCACCGCCGCGCGGTCGTGACGCCGCGCGATCAGCGCGTCGAGCTTCGGCATCCCGACCTCCTCGAGGCGCGGGTCGTCCTCGTCGAGGCCGAAGGTCTCGACGAACCGCCGTTTCATGTACGGCCCGAGCAGGTGGAGACGGTCGAACTCGAGCGCCCGCGGGTGGATCGCGAAGTTCCGGATCGAGAAGCCGTGGAAGAGGTGGGTCTTCACCTTCGCCCGCTTGCCGGCCATCCGGAAGTCCGGCGACACGTAGAGGTCCCACGGGACGAACCGCGCCCGGGAGTTCCGGGAGAACCGCGCGTCGCCGAGATCGAACGGCTCGTAGACGAGGCGGGGATCGCGCTCGCCGCGGAGCTTCCCGGTGAACGTGATCTCGATCGCCGGGTCCCGACGCAGCCGTTCGTGCACCGGCGCGAACAGCACGTAGTTCATCGGGCACTTGGCGAAGAAGAGGAGTCGTTTGCGTCTCATCGGCGAGACCGGGGATCATAGCAGCCCGCCGCGCACGCGCCGACGACGTCGGGGCGCGCGCCGGACGTCGCGCTCGAGCACCTCACCCTGGTAACCTCCGCCGCGATGATCCTCGTGCTCGGCGCCGGCCTCGCGGGCCTCTCCACCGCCGCCCACCTCGGCCGCACTCCGCACCGCATCCTCGAGCGCGAGCACGAGGTCGGGGGGCTCGCACGCTCGGTCCGCGTCGACGGGTTCCGCTTCGACTTCGCCGGCCACGTGCTCCACCTCCGGACGCCGGAGGTGAGCGCGCTGGTCGACGACCTCCTCGGAGACCGGCTGGTCGAGCACGAGCGCTCCGCGTGGGTCCGAATCGGAGACGACACGGTCCCGTACCCGATCCAGGTCCACACGCACGGGCTGCCGGTCGACGTCCGGGTCGAGTGTCTCCTCGGCTTCGCGCGCACGCTGGTCGAGCGACGCGACGCGCCGCCGACGAAGACGGTCGAGAGGGCACCTCGAACGACCGCCCCTCTCCCGCTCTCGTTCCTGAACCTCCCGCCCGCTCCGGACGACGGCGCCCCCTCGCTCGAGGCGTGGAGCGAACGGACGTTCGGGAGCGGCTTCTCGCGCCGGTTCTTCCGGCCGTACCACGCGAAGGTGTTCGCCGCCGACCCGTCGAGCCTCACCCCGGACTGGGTCTCCTGGGCGGTCCCGCGGCCGACGCTCGACGACGTGCTCCGCGGTGCCCTCGGCGCGGTCGACCGGGAGTTCGGCTACAACCCGCGCTTCCGGTACCCGCGCGAGGGCGGCATCCGGCGGCTGGCGGACGCCCTCGCCGCGCGGGCGGGCCCGGTCGAGCGGGGCCGCGAGGTGGTCCGGATCCGGGCGCGCTCCCGCCGCGCCGTCCTCGCGGACGGGGAGGAGATCGCGTACGACAAGCTCGTCGCGACGGCGCCGCTCCCGAGCGTGGTCCGCATGGTCGACGACCTCCCGCCGGCGATCCGCGCGCGCGCCGACGCCCTCCGCTGGTGCTCGGTCACCACGTTCAACTTCGGGCTCGACCGGCCGCTCGGCCACGACCGTCACTGGATCTACGTCCCCGACCCCGAGCTCCCGTTCCACCGGATCGGTTTCCCGAGCCGCCTCTCCCCGGGGATGGCCGAGGAGGGCCGCGGGTCGGTCACCGCCGAGGTCTCGCGTCCCGCGGGGGCGCCGGCCCCGGACGACGACGACGAACGGCGCGTGCTCGAGGCGCTCGTCCGGATCGGCGCGATCGAGGACGTCCGGCACGTCGTGACGCGGCGCCGCCTCGACCTGCCGTTCGCGTACGTCCAGTTCGACCGCGCGCGGCGCGAGGCGCTCCCCCCGCTCTTCGCCGCCCTCCTCGAGCGGGGGATCGTCCCGATCGGGCGGTTCGGGAGCTGGAACTACCTCTCGATGGAGGACGCGATCCGGCACGGGACGGAGACCGCGGCCTGGCTCCGGGGAGGCGGCGCGTGACCGACCCGCGACCGCTCGTCGTCCACGTCGTCACCCGACTCGAGCTCGGCGGCGCGCAGCAGGGGACGCTCGACACCTGTCGGCGGCTCGATCGGCGCCGCTTCCGGGTCGCCCTCCTCGCCGGCCCGGACGGGCGCCTCGACTCGGAGGCGGCGCGCATCCCCGACCTCGACTTCCGGCTCGTCGCGGCGCTCGACCGCCCGGTCCGGCCGTGGCGCGACTACCGGGCGTACCGGACCCTCGTCGAGCACCTGCGCGACCTCCGCGGCGCCTCCGCGGCGGCGACGATCGTCCACACCCATTCGTCGAAGGCGGGGATCCTCGGCCGTCTCGCCGCCCCCGAGGCCGGCGTCCGCCACGTCGTCCACACGGTGCACGGGTTCGGGCACGCGGCGTTCCGGTCGAGCGGGCTCCGCCGGATCGCGTGCGCCGCGGAGCGGAGGGCGGCGCGGAGGACCTCGCACGTCGTCTGCGTCTCCGAGGCGAACCGCGCGGAGGGAGAGCGGCGACGGCTGTTCGGGGACGCGGAGGTCTCGGTGATCCGGAGCGGGTTCGACGTGGCGCGCTTCCGACGCCCCGGCGTCGACCGCCGCGAGGCGCGCCGACGGCTCGGTCTCCCCGCCGCCGCGCCCGTCGTCGGGACGGTCGCCTGCCTGAAGCCGCAGAAGGACCCGGTCTCGTTCGTGCGCACGGCGGCGGCGGTGCGGCGGAACGAGAAGGAGGCGCGGTTCGTGCTGGTCGGCGACGGGGCGCTCCGCGAGCGCCTGCGGTTCGAGGCGGACCGCCTCGGCGACGCGGCCGCCGTCGAACTCCTCGGCTGGCGCGACGACGTGGCCGAGATCCTCCCCGCGCTGGACGTCTTCCTCCTCACGTCGCGCTGGGAGGGGCTCCCAAGGGCGGTGGTGCAGGCGATGGCGGCCGGCGTCCCGGTCGTGGCGTCGGCCGTCGACGGGGTGCTCGACGTGGTCGAGGACGACGAGACCGGCCTGCTGGTCGAACCGGGCGACGTGCCGGGGTTCGCCCGGGCGGTGCGCCGGCTGCTCGACGATCGGACCACCTCCGTCCGCCTCTCGCGCGCGGCGGCGGCGATCCCCGACGCGTTCGGCGTCGACGAGATGGTCGACCGGATCGAGGGGGTGTACGAGCGGCTGCTCCGAACGGACGGCTCGACCGCCTGACCGCGGGCGCGTTCACTCGCCGCGGAGGAGGTCGAGCCGCTCGTGCGCCTGCGCGATCTTGGCCGGGTCGTCGCCGGCGCGGAGCGCGACCTCGAGGTAGCGCTGCCACGCGTCGACCGCCCGGTCCGGCTCGAGCGTCTCCGCGGCGACCGCGAGGTTGAATCGCGCCGCGGCGAAGTCCGGGGAGAGGAGGGCCGCCGCGCGCCAGTCGTCGCGCGCCGCCTCGAGGCGTCCGGCCGCGTGGTGGCGGTTGCCGCGCGCGAGGTGCTCCTGCGCGTGGAGGGAGATGCTCGGGTCGCGCGGCTGCGAGAGGTAGCCGAGCCTCGAGAGCTCCTCGAGCGCGGCGTCGTTCTCGTTCGGCCGTGCCTCCGGAGCGTGGACCTCGCGCAGCACCCGGAGCCGCGCCAGCAGCTCGTCGAGTCGCGCCGCGAGTCCGGGACCGGCGCCCCCCTCGACCGGGAGTTCCTCCCCCTCGGTCGCCGGGTCGTCCGCCAGCCGGAACAGGCGGTCCGGCGCCCCCTCCCGGCGGAGGAGCTTCCGGCGCGGCCAGGCCGGATCGACGAGCGCCTTCTCGCGAGCGGCGACCGCGTCGAGCGGGACGTCCGGCCGGGCGGCCCGGACCCGCTCGACCAGATCGAGCGGCGTCATCCGCTCGGAGAGCGCGGCCGACCGACTCCCCGCCTGCTCCGCCTTGAACGCCCTCCGCGTGAGGTCCTGGACCCACCGGAAGAGGTCGGCCGTGGTGACCGGCCGCTCGATCACCTCCCCCTCCGGCACGGACGGACCCGCCACGAGCAGCGGGACGCGCAGCACGGTCTCGTGGAGCGACCCCTGGTGGTCGACCAGTCCGTGCTCGCCGAGGTTCTCGCCGTGGTCGGACGTCACGACCACCACGCACCCGTCGAGCAGACCGAGCCCGTCGAGCGAGTCGAAGAACGTCCGGAGCCGGTCGTCGAGCCCCCGGAGCGCGTTGTCGTACCGGAGCTCCAGGTCGGCCCGCAGGCGCGGGTCCGGCTCGACCTCGCCGACGAGGACGCGGTCGAGCAGGTCCGGCGACTCGACCAGGGGGTCGACCCGCCGGTCGGGCGTCCCGAAGTACGTCTCGAACCCCGGCGCCGCGCGGTACGGCAGATGGGCGTCCATCAGGTTCACGAACACGAAGCTCGGGCCGCGGGACCCGTTCTCCCGGAACCAGCCCGTCGCCTCCGTCAGGACCGCGTCGGTCGCGGAGCGGACGCCGGTCGAGACCTCCGCGTCGGTCCACGACTCGAACCAGTGATCGAACCCCTGGTCGAGGTTGAACGTCCGGCTGACGTTGACGTTCGAGGAGAAGCCGGCGGTCCGGTACTCGAGGGGGCCGTCCCGCAGGACCTCCGCCAGGGTCTGCGCCTCGTCGGCGAGCCAGCGGTGCTCGAAGTGGCAGCCGTGCTCGGAAGGGACGAGTCCGGTGAACAGGGACGCGTGGGCGGGGAGCGTCCAGTTGGCGGGCGACCGCGCCCGGGTGAAGACGAGGCCGCGGCGGCCGAGCGCGGCCAGGAACGGCGTCGTCTCCCGCGGCGCGCCCCCGGCGATCGACACCCGGTCGGCGCGGACGGTGTCGAGCACGATCAGGAGGACGTGCGGCGGCCGGACACGCGCTCGCTCGATCCCGAACTCGACGATCGCCACGCCGATCAGGAGGAGCGTCGCCATCAGGAACGCGATGACCGGGAGCCGGATCCTACCCCTCCTCGAACCGGACGACCGGCGCCGGGCAGCCGGGCTCGAAACAGACCCTCGTCACGACCATGGGGAGCCCCCGCGCTGACCCCGATTCTCCGGGAACGACGCCCCAGCGTAGCAATCGGAACGAACCGAGGTCATCGGAGAGCCCGGCCGCGAGGGTCTCGCGTCCCGCCGCGAGCAGCGCGTCCGCCGCGGCCGGATCGGGGACGCCTCCCTGGGCGAGGGTCGGCCCGCCGCCCCCGGCGCCGCCGTGGACGGCCAGGAGCGCGCGGAGCGTCTCCGCCGCGTCGATCGTCCCGCTCCTCGGCGCGACGCACACGACGGCGAGCTTCACGCCGGCCGCCGCGACGAGCAGCGCCGCCACGTCGCCCCGCCGCTCCAGCGCCGTCGCCATCGTCCGGAGCGCGTCCCCGTCCGGGAGCCTCGTCGTCAGCAGCGCGTGGTCCCCGTGGCGCTCCGCCCCGGTCAGGAGCGCGTCGACGCGGGCCGGGAGGAGCTCGGTCTCGAGCGCCCGGACCTCCTTCTCCGCGGCGCGAACGCGGGCGGAGAGGCGCTCGACCGCGCCGACGAGCTCCTCCTCGTCGACCGACAGGAGCCGGACCAGCCGCCGCGTCGTGTCGAGCCGGCGCCGGTGGTCGAGCCGCGCCCGGCCGCCGCAGACGAACTCGACCCGGGTCCGCCCTCCCTTCACGCGCTCGAGCCCGAGCACCGCCACCGGCCCGATGTCGGCGGTCGACCGGACGTGCGTGCCGCCGCACGGACAGGCGTCGACCCCCTCGATCGTCACGACCCGGAGCGGTCCGTCGAGGTCCGGCGGCGGACGGCGCCCCTCGACCGCCGTCGG
>JBICIB010000190.1:0-2672 GCA_043101415.1 Planctomycetota bacterium JB042
TTCCAGGTCGACGCCGCGCTCGAAGGGGACGTCCTCGCCCTGTCGGGGCGGGTCGAGCTGCGCGGGAAGCCGCTGAAGGTCGCGCGCGCGCGGCCGGAGGGAGGGGCGCGGAGCGGCGGACCCGGGCCGCGTTGGAACCGCCGGCCGCCCGCCGGCCCGCCGCGAGGGCGCGGGCGGTCGCGGTCCGGCCCTCCTCGCTGACGGCGGTCGCCCCCCGGCCGGCGGAACTCGGGGCCGGCGTGGTCCGATACGATGGCGACGCCGTCGGAGGGCCCTCGCATGATCCGGTTCCGCCCGCTCCTCGTCCTGCTCCCGCTGCTCGCCGCGGACGCGCGAGCGCAGCTCCAGGACGGGGACGTCCTCGTGAACGTGTTCGGCTGCCCGAGCAACTCCGCCCTGCTCGGCTACCGGCTCGACGGCACGCTCGTCTTCCAGTCGAGCGGGGGGACCGGCGGGTGCTGGGAGGGGGTGGCGTACCTGCCGAGCGGACGGATCGCGACCAGCCGTCGCTCGCCCGCGCACGGCGTGAACCTGTTCGGCCCGGCGGGGACCGAGGTCGGTTCGTTCTCCACGCCGCAGGTCGGACCGTTCCCCGCCGACGTCGACGCGTTCGCCGACGGCACCCTCGTCGTCTGCAACCAGGGGTCGGGCGTCGAGCTGTACGACGCGGCCGGCAACCACGTCCAGTCGATCACGGTGCCGGGGCTGGTCCGGTCGTTCGGCGCCCACGTCGACGCGAACGACCATCTCTGGATCGCCGACATCGCCACCGTCGGCGCGAACGACGGCGGCGTGTTCCGCCTCGACCGGCAGGGGAACGTGCTCGGGTCGTTCCCGACCTCGTTCGAGGCGAGCGACGTCGTCGCGGCGCCCGACGGCTCTCTCTGGGTGGCGGACCGCAACAACGGCGTCGTCTTCCGCCTGCTGGCCGACGGGACGGTCCTCTCGAGCTTCTCCGCGACCGCGCCCGGCCTGCGGATGTCGGGGCTCGCGCTCCTCCCCGACGGGACGCTCGTCTGCTCCGCCGAGCAGGACCCCCGCCTGCTGAGGTACGACGCCACCGGGAACCTCCTCGGGGTCGTGAACCTCCCGGCCGGGGCCCTGCCCCTCTTCCTCGACGTGGTCGGCGGGCAGGTCTGGACGAACCTGGAGAACGCGCTCCCCGGCGCCGGCGGCGCGCCGAAGCTGACCGGCCAGGGCGACCTGATGCCGAACACGCAGGTGACGCTGACGCTCGCCTCGGCGGCCCCGAACGCCTCGAGCGCCCTGATCCTCGGCCTGCTGGAGGCGAACGTGCCGTTCCTCGGCGGGACGCTCGTCCCGTCGCCGGACATCCTCCTGATGGGGCTGCCGACGGGCGCCAACGGCGGGTGGATCCTCGCCGGCATCTGGCCGGCCGGCGTCCCGTCCGGCGCGAACGTCCATTTCCAGGCCTGGACCGCCGACGCGCTGGCGCCGCAGGGGTACTCTGCCAGCAACGGCCTGCGGGCCACGGAGCCGTGAGGGAGGTGCGAGGTTTCGCCCGCCCCGTCCCTCACGGCGCCGCGCGGCGTCCGTACGATCGACCGGTCCGCCTTCGGATCGAGAACCGCTGAGGGGGAGCGCGTCGCCCGTCGCACGGGAGGGACGAGCACCCATTCCCGCTGGAGGAGCCCATGCTCTCGCTCGTCGACCTCTGGATGCCGATCCTCGTGTCGGCCGTCTTCGTGTTCGTGGTCAGCTCGGTGCTGCACATGTGCATCCCGATCCACAAGGGCGACTACCGGGGCCTCCCGAACGAGGCGAACGTCCTCGAGTCGCTGCGCGCGAACGGCGTCCCGCCGGGGCAGTACATGTTCCCGCACTGCGAGGAGATGAAGGACCTCGGCTCGCCCGAGATGAAGGAGAAGTTCGCGAACGGTCCGATCGGGACGATCATCGTCCGGCCGGCGGGCATGCCGTCGATGGGGAAGGCGCTCGGGCAGTGGTTCCTGTACACGGTCCTGATCGGCGCCGTCGTCGCCTACCTCGCGAGCCTCGCCCTCCCGGCCGGGGCCGACGCGTCCACCGTCTTCCGGCTGACCGGGACGGCGGGGATCCTCGGCTACGCCTTCTCCTCGTTCACCGAGTCGATCTGGAAGGGGCTCTCGTGGGGCGTGACCGCGAAGTTCGTCTTCGACGGCGTCCTGTACGGCCTCGCGACCGGCGCGGCGTTCGCCTGGCTCTGGCCGTAGGGGCGGCGCGTCACGCCAGGATCGGCGTGACGATCTCTCCGGCGACGTCGGTCAGGCGGTAGCGGCGGCCCTGGAAGCGGTAGGTGAGCCGCTCGTGGTCGAGGCCGAGGAGGTGGAGCATCGTCGCGTGCAGGTCGTGCACGTGGACCGGGTCGCGCGCGACGTTGTAGCCGAGGTCGTCGGTCTCGCCGTGCGTGATCCCCGGGCGGACGCCGCCGCCGGCGAGCCACATCGTGAAGCAGCGCGGGTGGTGGTCGCGGCCGTACGTCTTCTCGTCGTACTTCCCCTGGCAGTAGCCGGTCCGGCCGAACTCGCCGCCCCAGACGACCAGGGTGTCGTCGAGGAGGCCGCGGCGCTTCAGGTCGCAGACCAGCGCGGCCTGGGCGCGGTCGACCGCCCTCGCCTGCTCGCGGATCTCGGCGGGGAGGTTGCCGTGCGCGTCCCATCCCCGGTGGTAGA
>JBICIB010000191.1:0-3612 GCA_043101415.1 Planctomycetota bacterium JB042
GCGGCCGCACACGACAGGCGGAGGAAGTCACGTCGGGTGGTCATCGGGAAGGCACCTCGTTCAGCCGATCGACGCTTCGGGAAGGGAGAGGACGGCGGCGAGAGCGGCGGCGGGCCGCGCTCCCGGCGAGGCGGTCCGGACGTACGCCGCGACGGTGCGGATCGAAGTCTCGGCGACGTCGCGGAACAGGACCGCCGCCGCCGCCCGTGCCGCGAGCCGCTCCGGGGGGGAGTCGGCGGGCCCGGCGATCTCCTCGGCCGCCAGCGCGTGGACGAGCCCGTCCCCGGACGTCGCGGCCAGCCTTCCCGCGCAGGCGATCCGGGCGATCATCGACGCCGACTGGATCCACGCCGACTCGCCGTCCCACCCCTTGACGCTCGGGGGACGGAGCAGGGCCTGCCCGAGCCGACTCACCTCCGCCTCGGCCCGCTTCGCGTCGGCGCGGGCGCCGAGCGTCCGGAGGTGGCCGACGACGAACTCGACCGGCGACAGGATGCGCGCCTCGATCACCTCGTCCGAGTGGAACCATTCGGAGCGGAGGAGCAATTCGATCCACCGGCCGACGTCGAGCTGGAGCGCGGCCAGCCGGCGGGTCCCCTCGTCGATCACCGCGGGGGGCGGGTCCGGGTGGGCGAAGAACCGGAGGAGCGCCGTGGCGAGCCGCCGGGCGGTCGCCTCGTGCCGGACGCAGAGGGTCAGGACGTCGGCGGCGCCGAACCTCCCTCGCCGGCCGAGGATCTCCTTCTCGCCGTCGTCGTGACGCGTCGCGACGAAGCGGTACCGGCCGCCGGCGCGCCGCCAGCCGGTGAGGGCGCGGGCCGCCTCCTGGACGTCCCGTTCGGTGTACGGACCGATGCCGAGCGTGAACAGCTCGAACAGCTCTCGCGCGAAGTTCTCGTTCGGGTGTCCCTTCCGATTCCGGTCGCCGTCGAGCCAGGAGAGCATCGCCGGGTCCTCGGCGATCGCGGCCAGCAGCGCGTCGAACCGCCCGAGGCCGAGGTCGAGGAACAGGCGGAGCTGACCGAGCATCTGCCGCGCGTCGCGAACCTTGGCGTTCGACGTCGCGAAGTGACCGTGCCAGAAGAGCGCGACCTTCTCCCGGAGCGGGTCGCCGGTGCGGAGCATGCGTGCGACCCACCACGCGGCGAGGCCTCGGACCTCGTCGCCCGACGCGAGCGGGCGGACCACGGCGTCGAGCTCCGCCACCGCCGGGTCGGTCCGGCGCGCGACGAGCCGCTCGACGGTCCGGTCCGGCCCCTCGGCGAGCGCGCGCTCGAGGGCGTCCCGGGGCGCGCCGAACCCCGCGCGCCGGAGGAGGTGGGCGGCGCGCCGCCGATCGACCGGCGCGCCGGCCCGCGCCGCGTAGGGGGCGAACGGGTCGCCGACGACGCGCATCATCGGTCTCCCTCCGGCCCCTCGTCCGCCGCGAACGGCCGGAGGGAGAGGCGCAGCGTCGTGCCGCCCTGCTCGTGCTCGAGCCGGACGATCGCCTCGTCGAGCAGCGAGAGGACCTGGTCGGCGCGGCTCCAGAACGACTCCGCCTCGGCCCGGGTCTCGCCCTCCTCGATCATCCGGTTCGCGACCAGCGCCTCGCGGTTGTCGGCGAGCGCCGCGCGGAGCGGCTCGCCCCGGACGACGATCCGGCCGCTCGGGTCGTCTCCCGACGCCGCTCCCCCGCGGCGCAGCGCGGCGACGACGTCGAGTACGTGGTCGCGGGCCGAGCCGACGACCAGGTGCCCGTCGACGACCGCGACGGCGGGGGAGGCGTTCATCCGGAGCTCCCGCGCCTCCTCGTCGTCCTCGAGCATCCACCGCGCCGACGCGACGTCGATCCCGTCGACCCGCTCGGTCGAGAGCATCATCGAGGCGAGCCCCTTCTGCGCCCGGTCGGCGTTCACGATCCCCACCACGGTCTGGAACGCCACGAGCAGGTCGCTCTTCCGGAGCGCCGGGTCGACGATCGGCACGACGAGGGCGAACCCCGGGAGCCGGACGTCGGGCCGCGCGGGGAGCGCCTCGTACCGCTGCTCGCCGACGAGCAGGGTCGCCCGGTCGCCGAGGGCGGGGAGGATCTCCTCCCCGAACGATCGGCCGCCGAAGAAGATCGAGACGACGTTGTCGAACTCGACCACCTTCTCCTCGATCGACGGGTCGAGCAGCTCGAGCCGGCGTTCGTAGAACCCGTCGAGGTCGCGGCGGAGCGTCAACGCGGCCAGCGTCCCGGCGGGCGTCGGCGGCGGGGCGGTCCCGTCCGCGGCGGGGCTCGTCCACGCCGCCTCGTCCGGCGGGACCGCGTCGAAGGTGACCGCGAGGTCGACGCCTCCGGCCGACGCCTCGAGCCGAGCGTCCGCCCGCGTCGACCGATTCGCCGCCGCGTTCAGGCCGTGGAGGAGCAGCGACGCCACGGCGTTGTCGAACCGGAGCGGGAGCGCGGCCTCTGGGTTCGCGCGGCGGAGCCACTCGAGGTCGGCCCGGGCGGCGAGCCGACCCCGGCCGGTCGGTCGGGCCGGCGGCGCGGGCGACGCGCCGTCCGCTCGCTGCAGCGCCGCCGCGAGAGCGGCCCGGTCGTTCGACACCAGGAACGCGTCGGCGAGGACGGCGTGGAACTCCTTCCCGTTCACCGATCGGATCGGACCGTCGCCGCGTTCGCCGTCCCCTCCGGCGATCAGCGTGAGGAAGTGGTCGACGACCTCCCCGAGGCGCTCCGCCTCGTCCGGATCCTCGAGACGGACCGCGACCAGCAGCGCCGCGTCGCCGGGACCGCGCGGCGTGACCGCGGCGGCGAGCTCGCGGCCGAGCACGGTCTTCACGGCGTCGACGGACGAGCGGTCGAGCAGGCCGGCGAACATGGCGAGTCCGCTCCTCGCGCGGCGCACGTCCGGAGACGCGAGCGCCGCCTCGATCTCCGGGGTCGCGCGGAGCCGCCGCCAGAGGTCCGACTCGAGGGCGAGGTCGACCCACGCGCCGCCGTCGGCGAGTTCGACCACGAACGGAGCCTCGTCTCCCACGAGCGCGGCGAGCGGGGGAGCGCGGTCGATCTCGGACGGCGCGAGGACGAGGAGCGAGAGGAGCGGACCGGCGACGTTCATGGCATTCCTCGGTGGGACGGGGCGGACGAAGGGGAGGATCCGGCGGCCGCCCGCGCGTGAAACGGGTTTCCGGACCCGCGGCTTCACCGGTGGTCCGGTTTTTGGTTGCGGTCGTCCTGTCGGCCACGTTAGAACCCATCCAGCTCTGACGAAGAGCGAACGCTTGGCGTCCTCCGGCCCTCGATCGACCGAGTCGAACGGGGCCTCGGAGCGCGAGAGCGGGCGAAGGGTCGGCGAAACGGGGCCGGGAGGGGCCTTCCAGACCGCCGCCGAAGAAGACGATCCAACCCCTGCTCCTCGACGCAGTCCCTTATCGTTTCGCACGTTACGAGGCCGAATCGGCTTCGCTCCGCCACGGGAGGGCGGGCGTGCACCTCGCCGGTCCGCCCGTGGAAGAGTACGGCGCGGGACCGAGCATCCGGTTCGATCACGGAGTTCCGCTCGATGGCTCGCAACAACCGAGGGAGGCGCCGCCGCGGTCGCGGCGGCCGCCGGCGTCACACCGAGAACCAGCGCCCGCTCG
>JBICIB010000192.1:0-3911 GCA_043101415.1 Planctomycetota bacterium JB042
TGCTGGCGCGAGTGCGAGACGACCCCGCGGCCGGTGAAGATGCTGCTGACGGTCATCGGAGTGCGGGTCGACCGCGCCGCCGACTTCAGCCGCATCCGGAGCTTCGACATGTCCTCCGCGTGCGGCGGGGCGTCGGCGACCAGCAGGACGACGCGGTGCGCGTTCCGTCGCCAGCGGAGCTCGTCGAACGCGTACTCGAACGCATCGAGCACGCCTTCCGGGACGTCTCCGCCGCCGCCGCACCGGAGGCTCTCGAGGAAGTTCAGGATCGCGTACCGGTCGGTCGAGATCGGCGTGGCGAGCGTGACGTACTCGTCCCCCTCGTCGCGGTAGGCGACGATGCCGAGCCGCGCGTTCGGCACGAGGTCGGCGAGGTCGGTGATGATGCGGTCGATCGTCGCCTTCGCGGCGCGGAGGAACGACTCCATCGACGCGGTCGTGTCGATCAGGAAGACGACGTCGACCCCCGACTCGCGGAACTTCTCGAGTCGCCCGCGGAGCGGCCCCTCCGCCCCGCTCAGGCTGACGCCGCGCCCCCCGAAGCCGGCCGAGAACGCGGACCCCTGCCCGATGCCGAGGTTCCTCAGGTTGCCGACGCCGACCGAGGTGATCGGGTCGTCCTCGAGGTAGTGGAGGTCGTCCTGTTCGGGATCGTCGAGCGGCTCGATCTCGGGGAGCTCCTCCACGTCGGGCGGCGGCTCGGGCGGAGTGTCCGGATCGCTCTCCTCCTGGACGAGCGGCATCGCGTCGCTGATGTCGTCGACGTCGGCGTGCACCACGAGGTTCCGCTCCTCGCGCTTCTTCTGCTCGAAGTACGACTGCGCCCAGAGGAGCAGGAGCACGTGCACCGCGACCGAGACCGCGAACCAGGGCGTCCGCTTCAACTCGCGGGTGAAGGCGCGCAGGAACTCCTGCTCGAGCGAGAGCGGCGCGGCCGCCGTCACCGCCACCGCCGCGGCGATCTCGCCCTTCTCGACCCGGATCGGGAGGTCTCCGATCCGCACCTCCTCGCCGCCGGTCAGGAGCGTGCCTCGGGTCGGCGTCCCGGCGACCGAGAGTTCACCCGTCTCGTCGAGCAGCCGGAGCTGGAGACCGACCCCCTTGCGACGGAGCTCGGCGTGGAACGGACGGACCGAACCGTGCGTGAGCTGCAGCGTGTTCCGCGCGTCGGAGCCGATGGTGACCGGGCGGAGGAGCGGAAGCGGGAGGGTCCGCCGGTCGAGGACGATGCGCCAGCATCCCGACGCCACGCACGGCGCGGGAGACCCGGAGTTCGGATCGGGGCGCGTCACGCTCTCGTCGCGGTCGGTCATGTCATGGGGATCGACCAAAACCAGCCTCCCGCTCAAGGGTTGCGGCCGGTCGACCGGGGCTCCGCCAGGGACTGTGAAGGACTATAGACGACGCACCCCGGCCCGTGACACGGGTCGGACGCCCCGCGTTCAGGAAAGTCCGGGCCGACCCGCCCGGTCGATCAGGTCGGCCATCTCGCGCACCGCCCGCTCCATCCCGACGAGGACCGCGCGCGACACGATCGAGTGCCCGATGTTCAGGTCGTCGACCCCTTCGATCGCGGCGACGGGGAGGACGTTCCAGTACGTCAGGCCGTGTCCCGCGTGCACCACGAGCCCGCGCTCGATCGCCCGTCGCGCCGCCGCCTCGAGCGCCAGGAGCTCCGATCGGCGGGCCTCCTCGGATGTTGCGTCCGCGTAACGGCCGGTGTGGAACTCGACGGCCGCCGCGCCGCTCTCGACCGCCGCGTCGATCTGGGCGGCGTCCGGATCGATGAAGAGCGACACGACCGGCCCCGCCTCCGCGAGCGACACGCACACCCGGGAGATCGCGTCGCGTCGGGCGCTCACGTCGAGCCCCCCCTCGGTCGTGAGCTCCTCGCGCTTCTCCGGCACCAGCGTCACCTGGTCCGGGACGACCCGGCGGGCGATGCCGACCATCTCCTCGGTCGCCGCCATCTCGAGGTTCAATCGCGTCCGGACGGTCCGCCGCAGGATCTCGACGTCGCGGTCGACGATGTGACGCCGGTCCTCGCGCAGATGGACCGTGATCCCCGTCGCCCCGCCGAGCTCCGCCAGGACCGCCGCGTGCACCGGGTCGGGTTCGACGGCCCGGCGCGCCTGCCGGACCGTCGCCACGTGGTCGATGTTCACCTGCAGTCGAGCCATTCGCGCCCTCCGTGGGATCGCATCCAGTATACGGAAGCGGCAGAATGCACCTCATGGCCCGGCGCAGACGAACGCACGCCCCTCGAGCCGGCGAAGCGCCGCGCATCCTCGGCGGCGCGCTCAAGGGGAGGACCCTCGAGGTGCCGAAGGGGCGGGCGACCCGGCCGCTCCGGGCGCTCGCCCGTCGATCCCTCTTCGACATCCTCGGCCCCGCCGTCCGCGACGCGCGGGTCCTCGACCTCTACGCGGGGGCGGGGACGGTCGGCTTCGAAGCGGTGTCGCGCGGCGCGGCCGAGGTCGTCCTCGTCGAGCGGGCGCCGGCCGCGATCCGCGCGCTCGAGAAGAGCGTCGAGCGGCTGGGCGTGGCGGACCGGGTCGTCGTCGAGGTCCGGGACGTCCGCCGGTTCCTCGCGTCCGGCCCCGCTCCGTTCGACGTCGTCTTCCTCGGCCCGCCCTACCCCCTGTGGACCGGCCCGGGACGCGCCGAGCTGGAGGAGGTCGCGGACGAGCTCGAGCCGGTGCTGGCGGAGGACGGCGTCCTGGTGCTCGAATCCCCGGGACTCGCGGACCTCGCGGTCCCGGGCCTGATCGCCGCCGACGCAAGGAGTTACGGCGACACGCGCCTGAACTTCATGCGCCGCCCAAGCCCCGCCGGCTGACCGAATCCCCCTCCGTCCTCAAGATTCCCGAGCGTCTCGGACGATCAAGTACGCGAAGCGACCGTCGGCGGCGGTCCATGCCTGTCGCAATCCCAAGGAAAGAAGAGAGGAGCGGGAGCCGAGAGCAGACGGACGACGACAGCACCACTTCACGAGCACACACACCCCTCGATTCACACCATTGGAGCTCACTCGTGAACAGCTCGAGAATCACGGAAATCCTCTTCGGGATCGCCGACGAGGAACCCCTGTCCAGGGCCGAGAAGATCGAACGGATCAAGAAGGCGATCGAGAGCGGCGACTACGTCTCCGACGAGAAGCTGCAGACCGCCTTCGAGCTGATGCTGAAGGAGATCCAGTCCGGCTGACCCCGACTGCGCTCCCCGACAGAGGAGGACGGAAGATGAAGCATGCGATTCGGATCGCCGGCGCCCTCGCGCTCGCGTCGGGCCTCGGCTCGGCGTGGGCGGGCGACGTGACGGTCAAGGACACCAAGAACCTGATCGACGACGGGATCATCAACGGATCCCTGACGAAGATCCAGGAGCAGCCGCAGGCGTTCTACAAGTCGCGCGTGCGGTTCGAGGCGCGGTTCGACAAGTTCGGCGAGATCCACCAGCCGTTCTTCACGATCTTCGACTCGAGGACCCACGTGAACTTCGCGGCGTGGGACGTCGAGACCGACCTCCGCACCGCGGACGGGTACGCCGACGTCTGCAAGCTCCTCTACCTCGACCGCCGGCGCGGCGACGAGGCGGAGGCGCTCTTCGACATGCACAAGTTCCAGCGGTTCGAGTGCGTCGGCGTGGTCCAGAGCATCTTCGGCGGGCAAGCGTTCATCGAGGTGCTGACCCTGAAGCCGCTCGACCGCACGTGGGCGCCGGACATGCACAAGCGGCACACGTTCGGCCTCGCGCAGCCCGCGATCCACTCCCGCGATCCGAACACGGCCGACCCGTGCGAGTGCCTCCACACCCCGAAGTACGAGAAGAAGGCGGCGGCCGCGACCGAGGCGGCCGTGCCGACGACCGTCGAGGCGACCACCACGATCGAGGCGGCCGAGGCGGTCGCG
>JBICIB010000193.1:0-4362 GCA_043101415.1 Planctomycetota bacterium JB042
TCCGATCTTCCACGTCCGGCGGGCGCTGGACGGCGACGCGACCAGTCTGGAGTGGGTGATCGCCCGGCTCTCGCCGGTGCTGCTCGCCCAGGCGCGCTATCGGCTGAACCCGAAGCTCCGGCGCCACGTCGACCCCGAGGACCTGGTGAACGAGGTCTGGATGATCGCCCTGCCGCGGCTCTCCGAGTTCGACGTGGCGGGTCCGCGGTACACGCCGGCGCTCCTGAGGTTCCTGAGCCTCACCCTCCTGAACCGGGTGAACAACCTGTTCCAGAAGTTCATCCAGGGGAAGCCGCTCTCGCTCTCCGGCTCCAACGACGGGCGGGAAGGGGGCGACGAGCCGGCCTCGCCGCTCGCCGACCTCGAGGCGGAGCACACCGGCGTCGTCACGCGCGTGGTCCAGGAGGAGACCCACGGCCTGGTCCTCGACCGGATCGAGGAGCTCTCCCCGGAGGATCGGGAGGTGATCATCCTCCGCGGGGTCGAGCAGAACCCGAACAAGGACGTCGCCGTGCTGCTCGGGCTCGAGCCGAACACGGTCGCGGTCCGGTACAAGCGGGCGCTCGACCGGCTGCGGAAGTCGCTCCCGGATTCGGTGTTCGACGAGCTTCCGTCCGAGTGAGGCGCGCCTCGGGGGCCGCCGCGAGCCTCGCGCTGCTGGCCGCGGGTTGCGCCGCGCCGGTCGAGGGACTCTGGCCCCCGCGGGACGGCGAGCCGCGCGTGCCGATCCGCGTCCTCTCGAACGGCTGGCACTCCCTCCTGTTCGTCCCCGACCTCGTCGATCCGGAGCGCGGCTGGCGCGAGTGGAGCTTCGGCGAGTGGGAGTGGTACCGCGCCGACGAGGCGACGATCGGCATGGTCTTCCCGGCGATGCTCTGGCCGACCCGCGCCACCGTCCACGTCGTCGAGATCGAGAGCCTCGAGTTCGTCGAGAGCGCGCCGCCGGACGTCTTCACGATCTGGCGGTTCGACGTCACGCGCGCCGGACACGAGAGGCTGCTCGCGTGGCTGAGGGCGAGCCGCCTCGCCGACCTGCCGGCGGCGGGGACGGCGCGATCGGCGTGGTTCGACACCGACCGCTCCTATCACCTCTTCGGGCATTGCAACCACTGGACGGCGGAGGCGCTCCGCGAGGCGGGGCTCCCGATCTGGTCGGCCTACGCGCTCTGCCACACCGGCCTGGCGTGGCAGCTCGACCGGGTCGAGAATTGGGACGGCGGGTGACGGGAAGGCGGGGGATGGGCCGGACGACGCCCCCCGCGCGCCGAGGTTCGTGCGAGAATGGAGGGCCCCGGGAGGCGATCGTGCGATCGCGAGGGGAGGTCGGGTGGTCGGGAGGAGGACGGCGATGAGCGGAACCGAGTCCGAGCGAGGGACCGTGGAACGAGAGCCGGTCGTCCGGGTCACGCCCCAGTTCGACGGCGCCGGAGGCGTCCTGCTGCTGCTCGAGATCCCGGCCGACTCGATCCTCCGGGAAGGAGTCGACGTCACGGTGAAGGTGTGGGCCGGCCCCGTCGAGTCCCGGCGGACGCTCCCCGCGCTCGGCGCGCCGACGGCGGTCCGGACGGCGGCGGTGCCGTTCGCCGAGTACGCGGCGGGGGAGGGGTACGACGCCTCGCACGCGCCGCCGTTCTACGCGGTGACGGCGAAGGTCCTGGTCGGATTCGACGAGGTCGCGCGGTCGCACGAACTGTTCGAGGTCGTCGCCCACGACGGCGTGCGCACCCTGTCCCGCTGAACCCGCCCCGGGTCGCGAGGGAGACCGCCTCCTTTCCCGGGACCGTCTCGGGTGATAGGGTCCGCGACCGCGGAGCCGGGGGATCTCGACATGTATCAGTGCGTTCTCCTCTACTCGGAACGGGCGAATCCGAGCCTGATCGATCGCGTGCGGCGCATCGTCAGGAGCTGCGAGTACGAGACGGTCGACTGGGCTCACACGACGGGGAGCGGAACGGTCATCCTGCGGGAGATCTGGGAGTCGATCCGGGGCGCGCACCGCGTCGTCGCCGTGCTGAACGAGGACGAGGGCGACGGCCGCCGACCGATCAACCTGAACGTCCTGTACGAGACCGGCTACTCGCACGCGCTGAAGCTGAACAAGACGGTCCTCGTCTGCGATCGGATCGGCGAGCTCCCGTTCGACCTGCGGGGGATCCGACACGTCCGATGGTCCCATGACGAGGGGGACGACGACGATCGGTTCGAACGGGAGATCAGCAGCTCGCTCGCCATCCAGCCGGAGGACCGGATCGCCCGCGAGAACCGCGAGGTCCGGGCGGCGTTGAACGGGCTCGGGCCGGGGGACGTGAGGAGGCAGGTCGAGGCGCGGTTCCTCCTGGCCTCGAAGGCCGCGGGGGCGTTGGTCCGGAACGGGGCGCTCCGGGAAGACGTCGAGGACTCCGTCTCCGCGCTGGAGGACCTCGCGTCGTACCTGCGCGAGTTCGTCGACGTCTTCGCCACGCTGCGGGTGACCGATCGTCGGGACCCGGCGTGGCGCGCGCACCGGAAGCGGCTGGCGCACCAGGCGGCGAACTCGGCCTGGCGCGCGCTTCCGCGAGGGGACCGCTGGACCCCGGCCCGCTTCCGCCAGCTCCCCGAAGTCCTGGAACGGGAGCGCGACGAGCTCCGGGTGATCCGCTCCGCGGGATCGTCGCTGAGCGGAGACGCGCGGCGGCGGCGCTCCCTCGCGTACGCGCTCGGGCTCTCCCTCGCGGCGGCGGTCCTCGTGTTCGGCGCGGGCCGGGTCTTCGACCTCGTGCGGGACGGCCTCCCGGTCGCGCAGGCGGTCGATGCGCTCCCGAACGCGACTCCCGCCGAGACGTCGAGCGTGTCGGGCGCGCTCAACAAGGAGATCCTGTTCGCGTTCCTGACCTGGCTGTTCGTCGTCGCGTCGATGCCGTGGTCGGCCGACGCGGCCCGGACCCGCTGGAAGGAGCGTTGGATCCGCATCGGGCTCGCGCTGGCCGGGACCGCGGTGTTCGCGTTCCTCCGGGCCCCGGTGTTCGACACCTCCGGGGTCGCGCGCGTGGCGCGCATCTTCGTCGTCCTCCTCGCCGCGCACGTCGCGATCCGGCACGCGTTCGCCGCACGGCCCGCCGTGGGGAGGGACGGTTGGCGGGGCGCGTTCCGCGTCGCCGCGCCCTGGGCGGTCGGGATCTTCGTGATCGACGCGGCCGGGTACGCGATCGAGGATCGGATCTGGACCTGGTTCTCCGACCTCGGGATCCACGCGGTCGCCGCCCTCGACCGGCTCGAGGTCCTCGTCCGCCACATCGTCTTCCTGGGGCTCGTCCTCCTCGCGGTCGCCCGCGGCGCGCTCGGGCCCCACGTGCGGTTCGACGAAGCGCGCCCGTGACCGGACGACTCGTCGGCCGGACGCCGGTCCTCCGCTGGGTGACCGGGCCCCGCGAGGTGGAGGCCGCGTGGGCGCTCCGCCGGGCCGTCTTCGCCGAGCAGGGCGTCGATCCGAGCGCGCTCGTCACGGGCGAGGAGGAGGGGTGGGAGCTCCTGGTCGCGGGTCCGCCGGACGCGCCGATCGGGGGACTGGCGATCCGGTGGGTCGGCGGCGACCCGCCGGTCGGGAAGATCGCGAGCGTCGTCGTCCGCCGCGGACATCGGACCGGGTTCCTCGCGCTCCGGATGATGACGTCGGCCGCGTTCGAATTGCGGCGCCGGGGGGCGTCGCGAGTCGCGATCACCGTCCTCGACTGGAAGCGGGACCTCCTCGCGACCTACGCTCGGCTCGGCTTCCGGCCGGTCCCGAGCCCGATCGACCGCGGGCGCGTCGATCTCGTCGCCGACCTCGACGACGTCCTCCCCCGATGGCGGAGGATCCGAACGTTCTTCGAGCGGCGCGGCGCGGACCTCCGTGCGGAGGGACCGAGGGGGTGACGACCCTCCGCGCGGCCGCCGGATCGACCCGCGCCGCTCACTGCTCCTCGAAGACGAGGGCGGTCGTGTAGCCGTACTCGTTCGAGTTCCAGTCCTCGGCGTCGTTCGGCGCGCTCGCGACCAGTCCGACCTCGTACGTCCCCGCGGTGAGGGTGAGGACCGCGCTCAGGCCCATCGGGACCCGCGTGTTCGCGGGGACCTCGATGCCGTACGACCCCGAGCCCACGGTGCTCGGGGCGCTCGAACTCCCGGAGGGTCGGTAGCCGATCCAGAGGCGCAGACCTTCGGCGCCGACCGTCGACCCGAGCGAGCGGTGGGACGTGACGAGGACCTTCTGGCCGTAGGCGGCGACGGTCACCGTGACGGGGTTGACGACGAACGCCTTGCCGCTCTCGACGTCGAAGCCGGACCCGGAGAGGAACCCCGAGGCGAGGACGCCGCTCGGTCCGGCGGGACCGGCCGGACCGGGCG